>JAENXG010000233.1 GCA_016649675.1 Methyloceanibacter sp. | reverse complement strand
GGTTTGCTGGGAGTCGTGAGCCGTGACGGGGTCATCGAGCGGGCCCCCTGGCACCAAATGGCGAAAGCGGGCAAACCGCGTTACGCTGGTCAAGGCCGTCTGCCGGCTCCGCATTCCTCAGGCGTTTGAAGACGTAATGAGCGACGGCATCGAAGCTTCCAAGGTTGCGCAGACGCGCGACATCGCCGTGGTCGGCTCCGGCCCCGCGGGGCTCGTCGCTGCTCTCGCGCTCGCCAAGGTGGGCGCAGACGTCGCGCTGATCGGACCTTCGCCGATCAAGACGCGCGCCGGACCGATCGAAACGAGAACGGCAGCGTTGCTGACAAGCTCGGTCGACCTGCTGAAGGCCTTGAACGTATGGCAGGCGCTCTCGCCTCAGGCTGCGCCGCTCAAGTCCATCCGCATCATCGATGCCTCGCGGAGCCTGCTCAGGGCGCCCGACATCGAGTTCAAGGCGAGCGAGCTCGGACTCGAAGCCTTCGGCTACAACATTGCCAACACCGCGCTTGTCGAGGGGCTTTACGCGCGCGCGCAAAACGTGTTGCCCGCGGTCATCGCGGCAAGCGTCACGCATATTGCGCTCAACGAGAGCGAGGCTGTCCTCACCTTGAGCAACGGCGCGCTCCTGCCCGCGCGTCTCGTGGTGGGCGCCGACGGCAGGCGGTCGATCTGCCGCGAAAGCGCGAAGATCACCGTGACCGAGCGGCGTTACGACCAAGCCGCCATCGCCACGAGCTTTCGGCACACGCTGCCCCATGACGGCATCTCGACGGAGCTGCACAAGGAGCAAGGCTCGGTCACCACCGTGCCGCTGCCCGATCCTCGCGCCTCGAGCTTGATCTGGGTCGGTCCTCTCGCAGAGATCATGCCCTTGATGCGACTCGACGAGGCGCATTTCGAGGACGCCCTCGCCGAGCGCCTTGGCGGTCTTCTCGGCAGCCTCTCGGAGGTCGGCGCGCGTGCTCACTTCCCGGTGGCGGGGCAAAGCGCCGATACCGTCGCCCGCAACCGCACCGCCCTTGTGGGCGATGCGGCCCATATCCTGCCGCCGATCGGCGCGCAGGGATTAAATCTCGGCTTTCGCGATGCCGCTTCCCTTGCCGACTGCGTTGCCGAGGCGCTGCGGCGGGGCGGCGATTCCGGCGGCGAGGACGTGCTCGCCGCCTATAGGCGCGCCCGAAGGCTCGACGTGTTGACGCGGACGGTCGGCGTCGATCTCCTCAGCCGCTCGCTCCTCACCTCGCTCATTCCTTTGCAGGCGGCGCGCGGCGTCGTCTCGCACGGGCTCAACGCGCTGCCCCCTTTGCGCCGCATGGTCATGCGTCTCGGCCTCGCCTCCCCGACCGAGCTGCCCACCCTGATGCGGCCGGCCCCAAGCTGACCGCTCTTCCGGCTTGACGCCCCTCCCCGCATTTGCCACGACGGGGCCTTCAGCGCCCCGCGCAACTTCGACAATCCAACGACAAGGAGCGTGTCAGTGGCCCAACGCTCTGACATTCCGGCGCTGCGCGACCTGCGCTACCGGTTCGAGTATCTCGGCTTACGCTTCCTGATCGGCCTGGTGAGGCTGCTGCCGCTCGACCTGGCAGCGACGATCTCGGCCAAGGCATGGCGCCTGATCGCGCCGCATAACCGCCGGCACAAGCGCGCGCTCGCCAATCTCGAACGGGCCTTCCCGGAGAAGAGCCCCGAGGAGCGGGAACGCATCGCCCGCGCCGCTTGGGAGAATCTCGGGCGGGTCATGGTCGAGACCATGAATATCGACCGCATCCTGAACGATCCCGGACGGCTGCACACCACCAACGGGCACTGGATCACGCGCTACAAGGAGAAGATGGGGCCGGTCCTCATCGTCACTATGCATATGGGCAATTGGGAGCTCGGCATGTGGCCGGTGACCTTGGCCGGCGTGCGCCCGGCCGGCGTCTACCGCCAGGTCAAGAACCCTTACGTCGACCGCTACCTCCGCGCCCAGCGCCAGCGGCTTTATCCCGGCGGCCTATTCGGCCGCGGCCGTGCCCCAGGCCAGGACGAGACCCAGAAAACCGCGCGCCTCATCATGGATTATGTGCGCCAGGGCGGCCGGCTCGGCTTCATCTCCGATCTCTATGACGCCAACGGGATCGCAGTGCCGTTCTTCGGCTATCCCGCCAAGAGCATGCCGATCGCCGCCATGATTGCGCGCCGGGTCGGCGCTCGCATTTGGATCGGACGCTGCATCCGCATCGGCAATCGCGCCTGCTTCGACGTCAATGTCAACGAGCTCAGGATTCCACGCACCAGCAACCAGGCCGAGGACATCCGCTCCATCACCGCCGCGATCCAGCGCTGCTTCGAAATCTGGATCCGCGAGACGCCCGAGCAATTCATGTGGTCCAACCGGCGCTGGTCTTGAGATCTGGCCGCAACGACCGTTGACAGCACTGTTTGGCTTCGCTCTTATCTTACAAAGACTCGGGGATTAGGGTGTCGTGTCATGTCTACCGTCCGCAACGCCAGATTCCAGATCGGCCAGGTGGTACGCCACAGGGTCTATCCGTTTCGCGGCGTGATCTTCGACGTGGACCCGACCTTCAGCAATACAGAAGAGTGGTACCGTTCCATTCCGCAGGACGTCAGGCCCAACAAGGATCAGCCCTTCTATCATCTGCTCGCCGAGAATGCCGATACCGAATACATCGCCTACGTGTCGGAGCAGAATCTCATCGCCGACGCCTCCGACGAGCCGCTGCGCCACCCGCAAGTATCCGAGCTGTTCGAGGATCTGAGGGACGGCGTCTTCCGGTTCCGCTTCCTGCAAGAGCACTGAGAAGCAGGACGGGCGGCCCAAGCAGGTCAAGCGAAAGGCCGCCCCGGGAAACCCGGCGCGGCCTTGCTAAGTCTCTAGACCTTAATATCGTCGCTTACGGAGTCGCCGGTACGGCAGGCTTCTTCTGTGCCGCCGTGGTGGCGTTTCCGGCCGGGGCGGCTCCGCCGGGCGCCGGTGGAACGGCAGTCCCCTGAGCCTCTTTCTTCTGCTGCGCCTCGGCCGCCTTGGCGGCGAGCTCAGCCTGACGTTTGCGGAACATCTCCATCAGCTGGCGCCGCGACTCCTCATATTTGACGCTGTCGACCGGCGCGCCGTCGTAAGCCTTGCCGAAGCCAGTCAGAGGGACGGGAAAGCCCATCGTCTTCTGCTGGATGTTCATGGCGGCCACGACCATCTGCTTGCCGTTGCGCATGCTGTCGAACAGCTCCTTCGTCAGCTCGAGCTGAACCTGGCAGCTCGTGGGGAAGCAGATCGTGTATTGCAGCTGAATCGGCTGTTGGTCATCGATCTTGATCTGCACGCCTGCCGGTATCACGAGCGCATAGGCAGTCGGCACCCTGACGAGAAGCTGCTGCTTCTCCTCGCCCTCGACCTTTCGCACGGCGGCGGCGATCAGAACCATGCCGGTGTTGGGCTCGAGCCCCTCGTGATTGGTAAGGCATATCTCTTTGTTGTTGGTCTGGTCGCTCTTCATGCAGAGCTTGACCCAGGCGTCATCGGCGGCCCCGCCGACAGGTGCCTCGCCAGCCACGGCAGCGGCGCCGGGTGCGACTGCTCCACCAGGGGCTGCTTGGGCTGCGGCTGGCGGCGTTTTTGGTGCCTGCGTGGCTTTAGGCTGCGCGGTGGACGGCTGCTGGGCCATCGCCAAAGGCATCGCGATGCCCAAAGCGAGCACCCCAAAGGCAGCACACGGCACCCCACGACCAGCGACGCGGCGCAGCGTGTTCCATTGATCCCTGGACCAGATCATTAATCGACCTTTCCTCTCTTCGCGGGCAGGCTCAGGTCTATGATCGATGACCCTCTTCCCGCGTCCCTTGACTATAGGGTCAATACCCGAATTACGGCGTAGACGTGGCTAAGCGCCTCACATCCGAGGCGTTCATCCCCTCTCGCTGGCAAGCGCTAAACCTCTTCGTGACTGCCCGCGGCTCTAGCGCCGGATTGCGTTGCAAGCGATGTTACCCTTAACTCCGTGCTGCAATGCGGAAAGCATCTATAGCCATGCGCGCCCCCCGTTGAAAGCCCCTATTTCATCGCTGGTCTTGAGCCTCCTCGTGCTCCTCCCAGGCAGCGCGAGAGCCGAGCCTGCGCCTGGGCTTGCCATGCATGGCGAGCCGCAAGAGGCACCCGGCTTCACCCACTTTCCCTACGCCAACCCCGAGGCGCCGAAGGGCGGACGCGTCACCTTCTCCATCCAGGGCTCTTTCGACAGCCTCAATCCGCTGATCGTCAAGGGTGCCCCGGCCGACGCGATCCGCGACTACGTCTATGAGAGTTT
>JAENXG010000336.1 GCA_016649675.1 Methyloceanibacter sp. | reverse complement strand
TCTGGCGCGCTGCTCGTCGCCGACGATGTGGGCAACACCATTTGGCGGGTTACGCCGAATGAGCCGAAAAGTGCAGCCCTTCGGCCTTGACGTTGTGCTCAAGCCGCGCGATCGGGCCTACTAGCTCACCCGCATGCCGGCTTTGCCGCCGACGCCGTCGATATTGTCGCCGAAGGTCACATCGACCTTGGCGAACACCGAGGTGTTGGCCGAGGGGTTGAAGAAGTTCACCCCGGCAGAGACTTCGCCCCACACATCTTGAAGGTTGTCTTCGAGATGGAAGGTCGTGCCGGTCGAGACCAGCGTCGCCTGATTGTCGTCGGAGAGGTTGCCCCACAGGCTGCCGATGACGAAGGGCTCCATGGTGGTGCCCGTCCACACTTGCATGGAGGTGCCGACTCTGACGCCGAGCCTGCCTCTGACATTCGGATCGTCGTTGAATGAGACCTTGTTGCCGCCGAGGCTGAAGCCGTCGATATCCGCCCAGTTGATGGAGATCGTCGCCAGCGGCTCGATGAAGGCGCCATGGCCGAAGGAGCCGAAGCGGTAGCCTGTGTCGGTGCGCAAGCCCACGGTGGTGGCGTTAAGCTGGTCCGGGAAGCCGAGCGTCTTGGTCTCGATCTCGAGCAGATGCACGTTCAGCAGCGTGTCTACGAACAGCCCGCCTCTTAAGTACGTGGCGTAGCCGCCAACCTGTCCGCCCTGGAAGTCGAACAGGCGATTGATCTGATCGTAATCGAGATCGGAATGGATGAAGCCGCCCAGAGCGCCGAACACGAGGATATCATTGTCGGAGAACAGCCCGCGTTTGCCGGGATCCCGCCGAGATGTCGCCGGTATTGATGAGCGTGGTGCCGCTGACGCTGGACGCGATGATGCCGGCAAACGCGGCGACTTACGCCGATGTGATCCACTATCTCATCAAGGGCGACGGCGCCGATATCGGGAGCGCGATTGCCGGAAAATTTGGCAACGAAGCCGGCACGCTGTTCGAGGTCGCGCTCAAGTCCAATTTGCTGATCCTGCTTTACCAGCCGGGAGACGATCAGGGCATCGGCGAGGTCATAAAGTCGCGCATGAGCGAGATCGGCCTGCCGGAGAATTTGTGGATGGGCGTGGTCACGGCCATCGGCAAACAGGCCCCAGAGAACGACGTGAAGGATGCCGTCTTCAAGATGCATGACGAGGTGGCGGCGTATCTTGGACAGCAGGCCCAGTAGTAAGAAGCGATCGAACCGCTTAGATTCCTCCCATGGAGATCACACAATTCACGCCGCTCGCTTCGGTGATTGGAGGCGCCTTGATCGGCGTCGCCGCCGTGATGCTCATGGCGTTCAACGGACGGATCGCCGGGATTAGCGGCATTCTCGGGCGCCTCATTCCGCCTTACGCAGGTGCGGACCCCGGAGGCGCCGTCCTCTTCGTGCTCGGGCTGGTGGCCGCCCCAATCGTCTATGCGGCGGTGACGGGAGCCGCGTTCGCGCAGACCGTCTCCGCCAACGCAACCCTGATGGCGGTCGCGGGACTTCTCGTCGGCTTCGGCACGGCCTATGGCGGCGGCTGCACCAGCGGGCACGGAGTGTGCGGATTGGCGCGGCTTTCGCTCCGCTCTCTCAGTGCGACGGCGACCTTCATGTTGACCGCTTTTGCCACGGTCTTCGTGATGCGTCATGTGGTCGGGGGCTGAGATGCGCGTCGTCGTCAACGCCGTTGCCGGTCTCATCTTCGGTCTCGGTCTCCTCATCTCCGGCATGGCCAATCCGGCGAAGGTCCAGAACTTTCTCGATCTTGCCGGCACCTTCGATCCAAGCCTCATCTTCGTGATGCTGGGGGCGATCGCGGTGACGTTTGCCGGATACCGGATCGTCTTGCGCCGGCCACGGCCCATCCTCGCCGAGCGGTTCTTCCTCCCGACTTTGAAGGAGATCGACGCCAGAGCGATTCTCGGTCCGGCGATCTTCGGCATCGGTTGGGGCCTGTCGGGATTTTGTCCCGGCCCCGCCATTACCTCGCTCCCGTTGTTGGCAAAAGGAACGCTTGTCTTCGTGCCGGCGATGCTCGCCGGCATCGGAGCGGCGCGCCTACTCGTGCCGACGAGACTTCGGCACGGGCAGACGGTCTCAACCGAATCGAGCGGGGCTTAGCTATGAGGATAGGGGTGGTGCCCAGGGGCGGAGTGCCCCGAGCCAATCAAATCAATGAGTTAGCGAAAAGTGGGACAGTCGATCTTCCCACATGATCATTATGCTTTCTGGCACAAGTGTCCCACCGCCATACGATCCGCCTTCCTCAAAGCGTGGAGCACCGCGCCGGGCGTCAATGCCGAAGACGCTCATCGATCTGGAAGATGCTCATGCTTTCTATGTGAGCATCTTCGGCAGAGTTGAGCACCTTCGGACTCGGCTATCTGCTTGGGCATCATTTTAGAGCTCATCGCCCCTTCACCGCCTTGTTCACAGAGACAGGTCGCGCCTTGGGCTTGGGCATCTGTGTGACCGGAGGCAGTGGTTGGTGGCGCTTGCCCTCGCTGGCGCTGGCCATCCACCCGCTTCCAGCAGGCGGACTCACGGACTTCACCCTGACGGGCGGCGTCTTGGGCTTGGGTCGCGTCTCTACTATCGATTCGTCAGACACCGGAACGGCTTGCTCGCCCTTAGGGGTTTTGTATGTGAACACCTTTGGAGCCTTCTTCTTTCCCGCCTTCTTGCGCTGCTTCTTTTCCGCCTTCTTGTTCGTCGTCTTTGCCATTGGCTTCCTCCCCTACGAGAACGTCCTTCTTAACCATCAGCAAGCTCATGGAGCGCGCTGCGAAGCTCTTGCGTCAACGTCACGTTCTGCCGCGCCGTGAGATCGCGCAGTCGAGACGGCACGGCGAGCACCCGATTGCGGAACGCCTGCAACTTCCCACGCCAGAAGGTCTCGACCTCGCTCGCCTCGACCAGTTCGCCGCGCATCTTCGCTGCTTTCGTCGTGGCGAGGTCCGCTTGGGCCGCGC
>JAENXG010000170.1 GCA_016649675.1 Methyloceanibacter sp. | reverse complement strand
GATGCGCGAAGATTTATAGGAGCAGTGCTCGGACCACATCACCGAGAAGATGCCGAGCTCCGTGAGACGCGGTTCGCGGCCGAGCGCCGCGACGAGCAGGCGATACTCGTCCGCCGACAGCCCGTGCTCCCTGATGATGTCCGGGGTGAGGGCATCTGCTGCCCTGGCCGCTCGCGCCGCGACGTTCAATGGAGCGTCTCCACCAGCGAGAGGAACATCTTGGCGCCATCGGTGCCGCAGAGCGCAGGATCGGCGAGGCGCTCAGGGTGCGGCATCAGCCCGAGCACGCTCCCCGTCTCGTTGTAGATGCCGGCGATGTTGTTGGCCGAGCCGTTGGGATTGGCGGAAGACGTGACCTCGCCGCCTCGCTCGCAATAGCGGAAGGCGACCCGGCCTTCGCCTTCGAGCCGCGCCAGCGTCGCAGCGTCGGCGAAATAGGCGCCGTCTTTGTGCGCGATGGGGAATCTGACGATTTCGCCCGCCCGGTAGTGACGCGTGTAGAGCGTGTCATTCCGCTCGACCCTGAGATGCACGTCCTTGCAGATAAATTTGAGCGTCGCGTTGCGCATGAGCACGCCGGGCAGGAGCCCCGCCTCGGTCAGCACCTGGAAGCCGTTGCAGATGCCGAGCACGGGCGTGCCGCCCCGCGCCCTCGCCACCACCTCGCGCATCACCGGAGAGTGCGCGGCCATGGCGCCGGAGCGGAGATAATCGCCATAGGAGAAGCCGCCGGGGAGCACGATGAGGTCGCTCGCGGGGATCTCCTGGTCGCCATGCCAGACCATGGCCGGCGGACGCCCGGTCGCGGCTTCGAGCGCCACGGCCGCGTCGCGGTCGCAATTCGATCCGGGAAAGACGATGACGCTCGCTCTCATGGGTCCAACCCGTGGCCTCGGACGTCCAATTCTCTCCGTGTCATGCCCGGCCTTGTGCCGGGCATCCACGTCTTTGTTTTTTCAAATCGTGGATGGCTGGGACAAGCCCGGCCATGACGGGCCTGCAAACGTTCGGGGATGAGGCTAGGCCGCCTCGAGCTCATAGGCGTAGTTCTCGATGATGGTGTTGGCGAGAAGCTGCTCGCACATGCGCTCGATCTCGGCGCGGGCGCGATTGGGATCGCTCTCCTCCACCTCGACCTCGATATATTTGCCCTGACGGACATTGCCAACCGACCCGAAGCCGAGCGCATGCAGCGCGCCGGCGATCGCTTTCCCTTGCGGGTCGAGCACGCCTTGCTTGAGCGTGATGGTGATGCGCGCCTTCATGCCGGCAGGGGCCGCCTTCGTCCCTATTTCGAGCGCACCAGCACCGGGCCCGTGCGTGACCGCGTCGGGTTGTCCACATGCAGCCCGAGCCGGCGTGCGACCTCCTGATAGGCTTCGACCAGCCCGCCCAGGTCGCGGCGGAAGCGGTCCTTGTCGAGCTTGTTCTGCGTCTCGATGTCCCACAGCCGGCAGCAATCGGGCGAGATCTCGTCGGCCAGGATGATGCGCATCACGTCGTTTTCCCAGAGCCGGCCGAACTCGCATTTGAAATCCACGAGCCTGATGCCGACGCCGAGAAAGAGCCCGGACAGGAAGTCGTTGATGCGGAGCGCGAGCGACATGACGTCGTCGATCTCCTGGGGCGTGGCCCAGCCGAAAGCGGTGATGTGCTCCTCGGTGACCATCGGGTCGCCGAGCTGGTCGGACTTGTAATAGAACTCCACGATCGAGCGGGGGAGCGCCGTGCCTTCATCGATACCGAGTCGGGTCGAAAGCGACCCCGCGGCCACGTTGCGCACCACCACCTCGAGCGGAATGATCTCGACCTCACGGATCAGCTGCTCGCGCATGTTAAGCCGCTTGATGAAATGCGTCGGCACACCGACCTCTCCGAGCTTCAGGAACAGGTACTCGGAGATGCGGTTGTTGAGGACGCCCTTGCCCTCGATCTTGTCGTGCTTCTTGTTGTTGAATGCGGTGGCGTCATCCTTGAAGTGCTGGATGAGCGTGCCGGGCTCGGGCCCCTCATAGAGGATTTTGGCTTTGCCTTCGTAGACGCGCCGGCGGCGGTTCATGTTTGGTTCCTCACTCACGGATGGCTCTGACTGCTGACAAACGCCAAATGCGCGGGGGAGAGGGTCACCCAAACCGCGCGCAATTTGCAAATTGCCATCGCCGGAATCGATCAAGGGGTCTTGAGGCGACCTTAGCGTAAGGGGAGGGGGCATACAACGGCCGCTGGGCCGCACGCGATTTCTCCCCTGGATTTGTTGATTTCCCGGCCTTCGGGGGCTATCCCTTGGCCTAAGAGGCGCTTAGTTTCCCCCATAATTCTGCGGGTTTCGCCCCTCGATTCGGAGAGGGGCTCAAGGAGGCGGCGAGCAGATGACTAGCTTTGAGGATCGCGAGAAGGGCTTTGAGCGGAAATTCGCCCATGACGAGGAGCTCAAGTTCAAGGCGAACGCGCGGCGGAACAAGCTGCTTGGCCTCTGGGCGGCCGAGCTGATGGGGATCAAGGGTGATGAAGCCCAGGCCTATGCGCGCGAGGTGATCAAGACCGACATGGAGCTCCCGGGCGAGGAGGACGTCTTCCGCAAGATCAGGCGCGATTTCGATGCCAAGAAGGTCGAGCAGTCTGACCACCAAATCCGGAACAAGATGGCGGATCTGATGGGCGAGGCGGTCGTCCAGCTCGAATCCGATACCAAGGACTGAGCGGCCCCCGATGCGCGAGGATCGCTTCCGCACGGCGGCAAAAGAGCGCCGCACGCTGTTCAACGCCTGGCTCACCCTCAACAACCCCTTCCTCATCGAGCTGATCGGGGAGGCCGGTTGGGACTGCCTCACCATCGACCAGCAGCATGGGCTTGGCGGCAACGAGGCGCTGCTCGCCTGCCTCATCGCCGCGCGCGCCGCAGGCCTGCCGGCCATCGTCCGCGTGGCGGAGAACGATCCGGGCCTGATCGGGCGCGCGCTCGATGCGGGCGCTCAAGGCATCATGTGCCCGATGATCGAGACCGTCGAGGATGCGGAGGCCTTCGTCAAAGCGGTCAAGTATCCGCCCCGAGGCTTGCGCAGCTGGGGCCCTTACCGGGCGCGGCTCGATTACGAGGGCGATTATTTCACCACGGCCAATGACTGGACCATCGCCTGCCCGCAAATCGAGACTAAGGGCGCGCTCGATCAGCTCGACGAGATCCTCGCGCTGGACGGCGTCGACATGGTCTGCCTCGGCCCCAACGACCTTTCGGTGGCGCTCACCGGGCGTCTCGACATTTGGGCGCCCGAGGTCAAGGAGGCGATAGAGCTCGTCCTCAGCAAATGCCGGGAGATGTCTGTGATGGCTTTGATTTTCGCCAACGACGCGGACTACGCTAAGCCCCGCGTGGCGGAAGGGTGGGATGTCGTTGCGGTCGGGACCGATGCCGGCTGGTTCGGCAAGGCTGCGGTCGAAATCAAGCGCCAGACCACCACGCTCTCATAGACGAGAGAAACTCTGCGGCTGACGCCCGGCCAAGCCTGTGCCAAGATGGCACCCGGGGACATACTGGGGGCAGGGCATGGGATCACCCATCCGCATCTTGATTGCTTTTCTCATGCTGGCGATCTCTGCCAGTACGGCATCGGCGCGCAATGGGACGACGACCACAGATCTTGCCTTGCGGGCGGCGCCGAGCAGCAATACAGAGCTCCTCCTCACCATACCTGCCGGCGCAAGCGTTACTGTGGGGGCCTGCTCGGGCAGCTGGTGCAGGGTCGCCTGGAACAGCTATTCCGGCTATGCCCCCAAGAGCGGGCTTTCGATCAGCGCGGCGCGGCAGCGGGAAGCGGTGCGCGGCGGAGCCTACGCGCAAGAGGCGGAGGTCCCGCCCGTCTATCCGCGCTATCCCTACCGCTCAGGCTACTATCCCAAGGCCGACTGGTATTATCAGCTGCCGCCCTATTTCGCGATCGAGCCCTCCTTCTATCGCCGGCGCTATTTCATGATCGCGCAGGAGCGGGATCGCTACCGCTACGTGCCGCATATTTTTCACGGCCATAACGCGGACAACGACATCGACTATCGCGGCGACGCCGGCACCAGCTACGACGTCAGCCCGGACATGATGAACGAGAACAAATCGAAGCCTTGAGCTTCAGGGTCTCCCGAAGACGCGGGCGAAGATCGTGTCCACGTGCTTGGTGTGATAGGCAAGATCGAACTGGGCGCGGATCTCCTCGGCTGAAAGCGCGCGTGTCACGTCGGTATCGGCAAGGAGCGCTTCGAGAAAATCGGCGCCTTGCTCCCAGACCTTCATGGCGTTCCGTTGCACGATTCTGTAGGCCTCCTCGCGCGGCACGCCGGCCGCCGTCAGCGCCAGCAGCACGCGCTGGGAATGGATGAGCCCGCCCAAGCGATCGAGATTGGCGCGCATGCGCTCGGGATAGATCAGGAGGTTCTTGATGATCCCGGTCAGCCGGGAAAGCGCGAAATCGAGCGCGATGGTGGCGTCAGGGCCGATCACCCGCTCAACCGATGAGTGAGAGATGTCGCGCTCGTGCCACAGCGCCACGTCCTCGAGCGCCGGCGCCGCATAGCCGCGCACCACGCGGGCCAGGCCGGTAAGGTTCTCCGACAGCACCGGGTTCCGCTTGTGCGGCATGGCCGAGGAGCCCTTCTGGCCCTCGCTGAAATATTCCTCGGCCTCGAGCACCTCGGTTCGTTGCAAATGCCTGATCTCGGTGGCGAGCCGCTCGACCGAGCTCGCCACCACGGCGAGGGTGGCGAAATACATGGCATGGCGGTCGCGCGGCACCACCTGCGTCGAGATCGGCTCCGGCCGTAAGCCGAGCTTCTTCGCCACATAGGCCTCAACGCGCGGGTCGACATGGGCGAAGGTGCCGACGGCGCCGGAGATGGCGCACGTTCCGACCTCTTCGCGGGCGCGCACCATCCGCTCCCGGGCTCGCGCGAACTCGGCGTAAGCGACGGCGAGCTTGAGACCGAACGTGGTCGGCTCGGCGTGGACGCCGTGGCTCCGCCCGACGGTCAACGTGTCTTTGTGCTCGAAGGCGCGGGTTTTCAGCGCGGCGAGCAGCCCATCGAGGTCGGCGATGAGGATGTCCGCCGCCTCGACCAGCTGGACGTTGAAGCACGTGTCGAGCACGTCGGAGGAGGTGAGCCCAGCATGCAGGAAGCGCGCTTCCGGCCCGACATGCTCGGCGACCGAGGTCAGGAAGGCGATGACGTCGTGCTTCACCTCCCGCTCGATGGCGTCGATGCGGGCGACGTCGAAGCCGCCGCGTTTCCTCACCGCTTCAGCCGCGTGCTTGGGGATGAGGCCGAACTCGGCCATGGCCTCGGCGGCATAGGTCTCGATCTTGAGCCAGATGCCAAACCTGGTCTCGGGCTCCCAGATGCGAGCCATCTCGGGGCGGCTGTAGCGGGGGATCATGCGAGCAGTTGAGCCTTTCCCCGGGGAAGAATGCGGGCAGGCGCTAACCTCTAGCAGAGCGCGGGGCCGCGCTCAAATCGCTCGCCGCCAATCAGATCTCGACGGCCTTGGGCTCGCGCGGACCGAACAGCGCAACATAGATCG
>JAENXG010000001.1 GCA_016649675.1 Methyloceanibacter sp. | reverse complement strand
CCAAGTTGTCGTGGAATTCGGCGTTCTTGGGATCGAGCCTAATCGCCGCGTTAATGTCGGCCAGGGCGCGGTCGGGGTCACCCTTGGCCAAATACACGTTGCCCCGGTCGTTGTAGCCCGTGGCGTTTTCGGGATCGAGCCTCCTGCTAATCAGTTGGAGGGTGAAGTTGCGGTGAAGACGTGTATGTAGTGTGTTCCTACAGACTCTTCGGCGCGCCATCCCCTCATCCCTCGCGGGCGGGGAGCCGCGAGGGGATGAGCCACTCGTGGCGAAGCGAGCGGAAGCAGTGGATCGTAAGGATGCTGAAATGCCTGCTGCTTTTTTGTCACAAGCCTTCCCACAAGAGAGATGCTTGTGACTCAAAGCCGACACAAGAACCCGCTAGTGAATAAAACTGACGGCGGCTCTTGAGAGGCGCTGCATTTTTTGTAATCTGCCGCCGATGCTCGCCGTCCCGGCGCTGTTCGGCTCCTTCCAAGGGAAATGACATGTTTCGATGGGCTGATCGATTCCTTTTGGCTTGTTGCGCAATTCTGCTTCCGCTCGCGGCGCATGCCGCGCCGCAGCTTTCAATGTATTTGAAGAACTACTATGCGGATTATCAAATCGTCCAGGATTGCTCCGACAAGGCGCAGTTGACGGCGGGAGATGTACAAGCGGCCAAAGATGCCATGGCGAAGATCGAGGCGTATTACATGCATCGAGACTCGTCGATCGACAAGGATCGCGTGCTGAAACAGGCGGCTTCCAACAAAAATGCCGCTTACAAGATGATGAAAGAGACCAACAAGGTCGATGCGCACCAATTTTGTCGGGCGTCTCTGAACGATCTCGTCAGCAAGCTCAAGGAAATCGACGCCGACGCCACCCCGAAAAAAAGCGGCTCCTGACCCCGCCTCTAGCCTGACCGCAGCCTAGCGCCCTGATACGCGAGAGATCGTGGTGGCCGAAAGAATAGTCTCGCGCTAATTTCGCCCATGTCGCGAGGGGTTCGGGGATGCATGGGCGCTACCTAGTCGCCGTCCTTCTATGCACGGCTCAGGCTTTGGCTTTGGCGGCCGTCCTGCCGGCGCGAGCGCAGGACTCCGGTCTTTCGCCACCGTCGCTGACGCCCACGTTGCAGCCGCCAACGCCCGCACCCGAGCCCGCGCCAGTCGCTGAACCGGCGCCGGCCGAGCCCGTTTCACCATCCCCTGCGCCGGCCTCGCCCGAACCTTTGGCAGCGCCCGCCGACCAGCCGCCGCTTGCATCCGGAACGGCGCCAAAGTCGCCGACCGACCCGGTTATGGCGATTATTCATACGAAGCTTGCCGACCCCGCCCCGCGCAAGGGTGCCAATGCGGACGATCTCGCTGCGCTCGCGGTCTTCTACGGGGGGCTAAGCGGACCGGTGTGGATCACCGACATGGGGTTCACGGCCAAGGGGCAGGAGGCGATCTTCGAGATCGGTAAGGCCGACGATTGGGGGCTCGACCAAGCTGCCTTCGATTTGCCGCTCGCGGACGCGCTGCCGGCAAGCCCGGAGGCGGAAGCCGACGCCGAGATCAAGCTCAATCTCGCCATTCTGAAATATGCCCGCTTTGCGCGTGGAGGACGCGTGAACCCGCTAGGTCTCAGCGACAAGCTCGATCAAACGCCTCCCTTGCGCGAACCGAAGACTGTCTTGACCGAGATCGCGGCGTCGGACGCGCCCGATGCCTATCTTCAGTCGCTCCATCCCAAGCACGAGCAGTTCGTGCGCCTGCGCCAGGCGCTGCTGAAGGCCCGCGGGAGTGACGATGCGAGCGGCAAACCCGCCAGCACGGTGGAGATCGCACGGATCATCCTCAACATGGAACGCTGGCGCTGGATGCCGGAGGACTTGGGCCGGCTCTATGTCTGGAACAACTCGCCGGAGTTCATGCTCTACGTGGTTAAGGATGGGAAGACGATCTACGCCGACAGAACCCTCGTCGGCACGCTCAATTACGCCACGCCGGTATTCTCCGCCGACCTGACGACCATCGTCTTCAATCCGGATTGGAACGCGCCCGAGACGGTGCTCACGGAGAATTTGCTACCGCCCTTGCGCGATGGAAACTACTCGATCCTCAAGATTCACAAGCTCTCGGTGAGCTACAACGGCAAGCCGGTGGACCCGAGCGCCGTGGACTGGGGCCGCGTCGATATCCGCGCTTTCACCTTCACCCAGAAGGCGGGGCCCGAAAACGTTCTCGGCAAGGTGAAATTCCTCTTCCCCAACCGGCACACCGTCTACATGCACGACACGCTCGCGTATCGGAAAAAGTACTTCCAAAAGCTGGTGCGCGCGATCGGGCATGACTGCGTGCGCATGGAGAAGCCCGAACGCTTCGCCGACGTCCTTCTGGCCGAAGACAAGGGATGGCAGGCAAGCCAGGTCAAGGAGCTGTGGGACACCGCCGTCAACAAGTCGGTCGGGCTCGAGCATAGAGTTCCGGTGCATATGACCTATTTCACGGCGGTGGTGGACGAGACGGGCAAGGTCGCGACCTTCCCCGACCTCTATGGCTTCGACCGGAAGCTCGCCACCGCGCTGTTCGGCAACGCCACCGGATTTCCGCTGCCGCCGCCGGACACCACAAAGCAGCAGCAAGAGGAGGAGGCGTCGGCGTCGGCCTCGGCCCCCGTGCAGCGCGCCGCCAGGAGCCACAACGACATTGCCGGCTCGCTGGGAGGCTTCGCCGGCGACTAGTGAGGGCTCGCCGTAAACCTGCGCGCCGAACCCCAACGCTTCAATTCTTGATAGTATAGAGGCAGGCAGATCGCGTCGACGCGCGGGTCCGACAGGCTCTCGGACTCTCGCAGCGGCTTCATGGTGTATTGGCGATCAGAGAAGAAGGGAAGATCTCGTCCCTCGCGACGCCGAAGCGCGCAAGTTGCTCATCGATGATCTCGATGGCGACGATCGGCCTGAATTGCTCAATAAATAAAATGCACATCGTCAACTCGGTGCTAAGCTGTATCGCCCGTCCGCCAAGCTGAACATGTCCCGGCGCGCGAGAGCGCGTTTATGCTCAACCACCTCGTCCGCCTAAGGGGGGTTCTCATGAGGCGTCGTGAGGCGGGCCAATGGTCGCAGCGCCTGCGGGCCGCACCTCAGGCTACGACATCGTGGGCTCGCTCGGCGGCTTCCTCGGCGATTAACGGCCGGCGCCTGCATGGCGGCGAGGGCAGGGCGGACTTACTTCTTCTTTGGGGCGTAAAAGACGCTGTCGATCTCGACGATATCGTGGTCAAACAGGCGCTGGACCTCGACCATCGTTCGGGGTGGATAAGGCGGCTTGCCCCACAGCTCGGCTTGCGCCTTGTCCACCATGGGTGCGAAACGGTGGAGGTCACTGACGTAAACCGTGAGCCGTACGCAATCCTGCAAGCTCGCGCCCTCCGACTGAGCAATCAACTTGATATTGAGGAAGGCACGAAGAACGCGGGCTTGCGGGTCCTGCACCAATGTGTTGGTTGCCGGATCGACGCCTTGCATGCCGGCGACGAAGACGAAGTCACCGGCCCTGGCGCCGAGACTCCAGGTGCCCTCAGCCTTGATGGCACCAGGAGGATCGAGCGTTATGACACCATTTGGCGATGGCGACTGCGCCAAGCTGGGACTTGACCCAAGAACTATTGCCGTCACGCACGCAAGAGCAAGGCGCTGCAACATTTGGGGCCTCCATCTCGGCCAAAGTATCCATGACTGGTGCGCGGAGAAGCTTAGCATGGAGAGGGTGGCCGAACTCCGGCTGACGGTCCGCAAGCTTTAGGTTAGCTGCTGCCCCATATTGCAGCTACGCCAACCGATCTGAGAGGAATTCATTTATGCGATCCACCGGGCAGGTCGTACTTATAACGGGGGCGGCCAGCGGTATCGGGCAGGAACTATGCCGATTGTTTGCTGGGCGTGGAGCCAGAGTTGGCCTGGTTGACCGCGAGAAAAGCAAAATGGAGGAGTTTGCGGATGAACTGCGCCAGGCCGGAGTGCCGTGTGCGGCGGCTGCGGCCGATGTCCGCCAGCGTGAGCAGGTACAGGATGCGGTTCGTCAGATCGCCGGCGCTCTTGGGGCGCCTGATATTCTGATCCCCTGTGCCGGAATCTGTCGCGCCTCGACGGTCGATGATCTCAAGGTTTCCGAACTGGAGGAGATCCTGCAGATCAATTTTCTGGGCACGGTTTACATGATCGATGCCGTCCTCCCATCGATGCTGGAGCGCAAGAGCGGCCACATCGCTGGCATCTCAAGCATGGCAGGCGTGCGCGGGATACCGTTCGAATCGGCGTATTCCGCGAGCAAGGCCGCGGTCGGGGCTTATCTGGAAAGCCTTCGATCCGAGCTCAGGCAGCGGGGTATCACCGTGACGACGGTATTCCCAGGCTATGTGCAAACCCCTTTGCTCGATGAGATTAATGGAATTATGGGGGCGGACATGTCTCGCGGGAAGGCGCTCACGGCGAACGCTGCCGCTGCGACGATAATGAAGGGTATCGAGCGAAGGTCGTCCTACATCTATTTGCCACGGTCGCTCGGCTTGAGCGTTCGCTTGAGCCGGCTCATGCCACCGCGCATGTATGACCGGGTCATGAGCCGAATATTCAGCCGATTTTCCATTTCCCGTCGCGCCGGCGCGGCACCGAAGCCCGACAGAACCTAGTGGCGAACCGTGCGTGGGCGGATGAGGTCCTCGGCGATCATCCAATCAATGCAGTCCCTGAACATGGTTTCGAGTGATGCGGGCTGATAGTCGAGCTCGCGGGCTGCCTTGTCGCTTCGGCAGATGATATTTGCACAAACGATCGCTGCCGATTCTGCGGATATCATCGGCTCTTTCCCGGTGATCATTGAAATCCGTTCTGCGACGCGACCGGCGAGGCGCAACACCAGCGACCGGCCGACACTTGCATTGGTCGGTTGGCCGAGCAATTGACCCACCAACTGCACAATCTCGGCATAGGAGGCCTCGGTTCCGCCCAGAATATAATTGTGCCCGGTCCGTCCCTTCTCGGCTGCCGCAAGATGCGCCCGCGCGACCGCCCCGACATCGGCATAGCAGGCGCGTCCCGGGGGGATCCGAAAGAGTTGCCGGTTCGCCGCCAGCCGTATGAACTGTGACCACGTGCTCCAGTCATAACGGCCGATGACATTGGCGGGATTCAGCAAGACCGCATCCAATCCCTGAGCAATTCCCTTTTGGACTTCCTCTTCCGCCATGGTCTTCGACTTCTGGTAATTGAGGCTGTCCTTGCCGAGCTTTGGCGAGGTCTCGTCGAACGGTCCGGATTGAATCCCGTAGACAGCGGTCGACGAGGTATGGACGAACTTTCTGCTTCGCTTGGCCAGCGCCGTTGCCACCATGTTGCGCGTACCATCGACATTGGTTCGCCATTGCCGTTCCTTGTGGCCGGACCACAGGCTGACGTCGCCGGCGACGTGGAACACGGCATCGACATTCTCAGGGACAGCACGCTCGAGCGAGGCGGCGTCCTCGATCTCGCCTTCAACAAGGTGGACCGGATATTTTTGCAGCTCGGTCAGCCTGGAGTTGGGTCGATGCAGCGCAATCACGTCCCAGCCGGATTTGGTGAGAAGCTCGATCAGGTTGAGACCGATAAAGCCCGTGCCACCCGTGACGAAAGCGGTCTTGTTCGGCATGAGTTGCGCCTGTTGTTTTGCGGCTGTGGGTGCTGCGATCGCGAAGGATGCCTCCGCCCACGCGCACGACTATTTCGTAAGAGCATCCCGCTGCTTCACGAGCGCTTCGAGCTTTGCCTCCTGCTCCGCGATCCGGTCGGCCGTCCGGTCCTCATCCGCTGCGCCGGAGTAGGCGGCGGCCTGCTCAATGAGTTCGCGGATGTTCTCTCGGATTGCGGCGATGCGCGTGTTGAGTTCGCTGAGAGTTGCAGTGTCAGTCATGGCGACTCCTTTTCCCCGAAGTCTATGGAATGTCGGCGTCTGGCACAAACGGGATCGCCGGTTAAGCTTGGCGATGACAAGGGAGGACAGGAAAAAGAGGATGAATTCGCGTCATTCCGGCATCAGAGGAAATCAAGTATGGTCGGCGGGCTCGCCAGTCCCCCACGGAGGTCACCATGCGTTTACTGAAAGCTTTTCTGCGTTGGCCGACACTTTTGGTGCTGCTCGGTCTCGCCACCGCCGTCATCGGCTTGGCCGCCGGCATCGCGCCGGCCCGCGCCAGCTCCTGCTTCGATCTGTGGGTCCAGCGCAATTCGATCTACAAAGCCTACGGCTATTGCTTCAAGACTTCCAAGGCCATCAACTATTTCGGCAATGCCGGCTGCAGCTACGACAACGAGGGCGACATCCCGTTGTCGCACGCCGATCGCAGCACCATTCTCGCCATCAAGAGGACAGAGCACAGCCTTGGCTGTCTCTAGTCCCACAGGGAGGTAGACATGATCATCGAGCGTTCGTCTGAAAGCGTTTGGAAGCGCATTGTCGGCATCGCCGCGATGCCGGCCCTGGCGGCCGTTATCGCTTGCCTCGTGCTCTCGCCGTCACCGGCGCGCGCCAACTGCTACGAGCTCATCGGCTGCACCAACAAGGACTATTTCAAAAACGCGCAGCTGAAGCAGTTGAGCTGCCAGATCCTCTGGGAGGTGCGCAACACCATCTACAAGGAGCGCGGCTACTGCTTCCATACGCAGAAGGGGATCCAGGCCTTCGGCAATGCCGGCTGCAAATATGACGATGCGGGCAAGGTGCCGCTCAATGCTGCCGAGCGCTACAATGTGGGCGCCATCAAGAAGGTCGAGGCGAAGAAGGGCTGCTAGAAGCGGGAGCCGTTCCTAGGCGTCCTGCCAATAGGGCTTGGCGCGCAGGCGCTCGAGCCAAGCCCTGATATTCGCGTATCGGCTGATATCGAACTTGAGGATGCTCGGTGCGGTATCGAGGCGCGGGCCGATGAGAAAATCCACGACAGTGAGCGGTCCGACGACGTAGTCGCGGCCCGCGAGCTGCTTGTCGAGGACGGGGAGAAAGCGGTCGATCCGCGCGTGCGCGTCGGCGATGATGCCGGGGTCGTTGCCGGGCTGGTTGAGCACTTTCGGCTTGATCAAAACCTCCCAGGCGAGCGCGTCGATGGCGGCCTCAGGCCCGCTGACCCACCAGCAAATCCATTGATCGACGAGGGCTTGGGCTTTGGTGTCCGATCCGCCAAGCGCCCGGTCGGGCCGTTTGGCCGCAAGGTATTTGAGGATCGCCGGCGATTCCCAGAGGACGAAGCCGTCCTCCTCCAAGGTCGGAACGCGCCCATTCGGGTTCTTAGCGAGATAATCGCTGGTGCGCGTCTCGCCGATGCGCGGATCGCAGGAGACCTTGACGAGCGGAATGCCAAGCTCGGCCGCGAGCAGGCGCACTTTTCGGCCATGGGGCGAGGGTTGGACATCGTAGAGCGTGATTGCCATGGCGAGCTTTATAGCATGCTGCGATGGGCGGCGGCACTGAGCGCCGTCACGGGTCCTCGCTGAGGAAGCGCAGCACCACATCGTTGAAGCGCTGCGGCGCCTCGAGATGCACGAGATGGCCGATGCCTTCGAACACTTCCACGCGGGCCTGGCTCATCTTGCCGGCGAGCGCTTGCGCGAGGCGTACATTCTGTCCCATCTCGCCGCGCAGGGCTTCCGGCGCGAAGTCTCGACCGGGGGCAAGGTGGTCGTTCCCGCCCATGACGAACAGCACCTTCTGGGTGAGCAGCGGGATCTCGCTCACCACCGACTCGCGCCAGATCATCAGATAGGAATTGGCGAAAGCGCGCAGCCAGCGCGGATATTCGGCGCTGCCTTTCACCCTGATGCGCGCCTCCACATAAGGATCGAGCGCCTCAGGGGGCAGCGTCAGCGAATAGGCGGTGAGGAGCTGGTGGCGATAACTCTCGGCCGTGACCTTATCCTCGAGCTCCATCAGCCGCTCGAGAGGGACGGGCGGCACATAGAGCCGATAGTCCTCGAGCCCGATCGGCGCTGCGAGAACGATCCGCGCGACCCGTTCCGGGTAGGTGCGCGCGAAGCGTACCGCGAGCATCCCGCCGGTCGAATGACCAACGATGTCGACCTTGTCGATCTTTAGCTCATCGAGGAGCGCCGCAGCGTTGCGGGCGAGCTGGTCGAAGTGGAGGTCGAAGGCGGGTTTTGAGGATTTGCCGAAGCCGATCTGGTCGGGCACGACCACGCGATAGCCGGCGGCCGTCAGCGCCTCGATGACCTCTTGCCAATAGCTCGAGGGGAAGTTCCGCCCATGGAGGAGAAGGGCGGTGCAGCCGTTGGCGGTACCGTTCGGCGCCACATCCATATAGGCCATGCGCAGCCTCTCGCCGTCCTGGGTGAGAGGGAACATGCGGACAGGATAGGGGTAGGGGAAGCCTTCGAGAGCGATGCCGAAGGGCTCCTCGGCGCGGGTACCCTGTGCAGCCCCTTCCTCGGCACGTGGCGCGCCAGGGGTCGCCACAGCGAGGAGAAGGGCGAGGCAAACGGCTCTTTTCAGGGTTCCCAATGTCACCTCTCTAACGACGCTCTTGCCGGCTGGCGGAGGCCCAGTTCCCGCCTCTGATCCTAAGCAGGGGCGCGCGACCCAAAGGTGGCGTCCGAAGCCGTTTGCAAACGGCGAGGAGGCTGCTATCCCCTTGTTGCTTGCGCCGCTCGGGGGCGCAATTTGGCCTTGTCCAGTGGCTAGGTTCGGGCGTTCCATCGCTCTGTCACCATTGGCTGTAAACAATAGCACCATGATCAAGCGCTTCGTCATTGCCGCCGTCATTGTCGGCCTGTTCCTGGGCGGGGTGGGCTATTTCAATCTCGTCTTCAAGCCGAAGATGATCGGCGAGTTCATGGCGAAGATGGTGCCGCCGCCGGCCACGGTGACGGCCGAGCCGGCCAAGACCGCAAGCTGGATCGACCGGGTGCGGGCCATCGGCACTCTTGTCGCCATCGAAGGCGTCGACGTTGCTCCTCAGGTGGGCGGCCTGGTCACCGCCTATTTCTTCGACAGCGGCGCCGATGTCGAGAAAGGGGCGAAGCTCGTCGCGCTCGACACTTCGGTCGAGGAGGCCGATCTTGCCGACCGCAAGGCGGTCCTGCATCAGGCCGATATCGATTTCGGGCGGCAGTCCAGACTCGTCAAGCAGGCCGACGTGTCCCAGGCCACCCTCGATCAGACCATCGCCAAGCGCGACTCTGCCGCGGCGGCGGTGCAGCGCACCGAGGCCATCATCGCGCAGAAGACCATCACGGCGCCCTTTGCCGGGCGGCTCGGCCTTCGCCACATGGAGAAGGGACAATATGTGTCGGCAGGGCAGGCAATGGTCTGGCTGCAGGCGCTCGATCCCATTTGGGTCGACTTTCCTGTGCCCGAGGGCACGGTCGCCAAATTTGCTATCGGCGCCCCCATCGAGCTCGCCGCCGATGCTTACCCGGGCCAAGTGTTCAAGGGCGAGGTGGAAGCCTTCGACGCCCGGCTCAGCCAGGATACGCGCACCCTCATGGTGCGGGGTAAGTTGCCCAATCCCGACCGCAAGCTGTTGCCCGGCATGTTCGCCAATGTCGCCGTGCTCGCGGGCTCAGCCAAGGAGCTCGTGACGGTGCCGCGCACGGCCGTGACCTACGGTCTCTATGGCGACAGCGTCTGGGTGGTGAAAGAGGGCGCGCCTGAGCCGCCCGCAAGCCCCGCACCGACGGCCGCTGCCGAACCTGTTGCCTCGGCCGCCGCCGCCGAGCCCGGTACGGTCGGGGCCATTCCGGCCGAGCCCAAGCTCACCGTGGAGCGCCGCTTTGTGCGCGTCGGACCGACTGAGGGCGACAGGGTCGCGATCCTCGAGGGCGTCAAGGCCGGCGAGCAGGTGGTCACCAGTGGCCAGCTCAAATTGCAGCCAGGCGCCACAATCAAGGTCGACAATTCCGGCGCGCTGAAAGCCCCGGCTGAGCTGCCGAAGCAGTAGGCCCATGCGCTTCACCGATATCTTCATCAAGCGGCCCGTGCTTGCCACGGTGGTGAGCCTGCTGATCCTCCTGGTCGGCGCCCAGGCCGGGTTCAAGCTGCCCATTCGCCAATATCCCGAGCTCTCCAACACCACGATCACCGTCGTCACGACCTATCCCGGGGCGAATGCCGATCTGATCCAAGGCTTTATCACCGTGCCGATCCAGCAGGCGGTGGCGAGCGCTGAAGGCATCGACACGCTCACCGCCACCTCGACCCAGAATGTAAGCACGGTGACGCTCAACCTGAAGCTCGACGCCAATCCCGACCGGGCCATGACCGACGTTCTGTCGAAGGTCGCGCAAGTGAAGGGCATCCTGCCGCGCGAGGCCAACGACTCGATCGTCACCAAGCAGACGGGAGAGGGCTACGCGCTGATGTACCTCTCCTTCAACTCGAAGGTGATGAACGCCTCGCAGATCAGCGACTATCTCACCCGCGTGGTGCAGCCGAAGCTGCAGACCATCAACGGCGTGGCCAACGCCCAAATCCTCGGCGGGCAGACCTTCGCCATGCGCATCTGGCTCGACCCCGACCGCATGGCCGCGCTCGGGGTCACGCCGCTCGACGTGCGGCTGTCGCTTGCCAGCAACAACTTCACCTCGGCGCCGGGCCAGGTGAAGGGCGATTTCGTGCAGACCAATATCGATGCCAAGACCTCGCTGGAGACGCCTGAGTCGTTCGGCAAGCTCGTGGTGCTCGCCCGCGGCGATTCGCTGGTCAGGCTGGGCGACGTGGCTAAGATCGAGCTTGGGCCGCAGAGCGCCGACTCCTCGTCGGTTTTCGACGGGCTGAAGGCCGTGTTCATCGGCGTCTATGCCACCCCCACCGCCAACCCACTGACGGTCATCACCGACGTGCGCAAGGCCTTCCCGGAGGTGCAAAAGGAGCTGCCGCCGGGCTTGGAAGCGGCCATCGCCTACGACGCCACCAATTTCATCCGCGCCTCGATCTGGGAGGTGGTAAAGACCTTGGGCGAGGCGGCCATCATCGTCATCGTGGTGATCTTTCTGTTCCTCGGCAATCTCAGGTCGACCCTCATCCCGATCGTCACCATCCCACTGTCGCTCATCGGCGTGCTCGCCATGCTCCTGGCGCTCGGCTACTCGATCAATCTGATGACGCTGCTGGCGCTCGTGCTCGCCATCGGGCTCGTGGTCGACGACGCTATCGTGGTCGTCGAGAACATCCACCGGCATATCGAGCAGGGCAGGCGCCCGTTCGATGCCGCAATCCTCGGGGCGCGGGAGATTCTCTACCCGATCATCGCCATGACCATCACGTTGGCCGCGGTCTATGCGCCGATCGCCTTCGTCTCGGGGCTTACCGGCGTTCTCTTCCGGGAGTTCGCGCTGACCCTTGCCGGCGCCGTGATCGTCTCAGGCATTATCGCCGTGACGCTGTCGCCGATGATGTGCTCGAAGCTGCTCAAGGCCGAGAGCGAGCATGACAAGCCCGGTTGGCTCACGCGGCATCTCGACCGCCTCTTCGAGGGGCTGAAGCGGCGCTATCAGCGGCGCCTGCACGGCACGCTGAACTACCGGCCGGTGACGGTTCTGGTCCTCGCCGGCGTGATCGCGGCAACCGGCCTCATGTATATGACGACGCAGAAGGAACTCGCACCGGAAGAGGACCAGGGTATCCTGTTCACCTTCGTGAAGACGCCGCAATACGCCAATCTCGACTATCTCGAGGAGGCGACGCAGCAGATCTACCGCGTCTTCAGCACCGTCCCGGAGAAGGACCACGTCTTCGCCATCAACGGCATGGGCGACGTGCATCAGGGCTTTGCCGGCGTCCTGCTCAAGCCCTGGGACGAGCGGACCCGCAATCACAAGGCCGTGCTGCAGGAGCTCCAGCCGAAAATCGCAGGCATCGCGCCGGCCCTTGCGCTCGTCTTCTCACCGCCGGCCTTGCCGGGCTCGACGGGCGGGCCTCCGGTGCAGTTCGTCATCACCACGACGCACGACTTCCGGCAGCTCGCCGATGTGCTTGCCGATGTCGAAAAATCCGCGCGCGAGAGCGGCATGTTCATCTTCTCCGATTCCGATCTTCGCTTCGAGACGCCGCAGATCGAGTTCAAGATCGACCATGACAAGGCGAACCGGCTCGGCATCAGCATGGCCGATATCGGCAACTCGCTCGCCACGCTGCTCGGCGGCAATTACGTCAACCTGTTCAACCTTTACGGGCGCAGCTATCAGGTCATTCCGCAGGTGCCGCGCGAGTTCAGGCTGAACGAGGACTGGCTCACGCGCTACCAGATCCGCACGAGCTCAGGCGCGCTCGTGCCGCTGTCCAACGTTGCCACCGTGACCAAGGTGGTGCAGCCGAACGCGCTCACCAATTTCCAGCAGCTCAACTCGGCGACGCTGTCGGCCGTGCCGTTCCCCGGCCGCACTGTCGGCGAGGCCATCGACTTTCTCAAGCAGAAGGCCGCTACGAGCTTTCCGGAAGGCTTCTTCTACGATTTCCAAGGCCAGAGCCGGCAATTCGTCCAGGAGGGCGATACGCTCGTCTACACCTTCATCTTCGCCCTCATCATCATCTTCCTCGTGCTCGCCGCGCAGTATGAGAGCTTCCGCGACCCGTTGATCATCTTGATCGCGCTGCCGACCGCGATGTTCGGCGCGCTCATCCCGCTCAATGCCGGGCTCGCCACCATCAACATCTACACGCAGATCGGGCTCGTCACCCTGATCGGTTTGATCTCGAAGCACGGCATCCTGATGGTGGACTTCGCCAATAAGCTGCAGGAGGAGCAGGGCTATGGCAGGCGCGAGGCGATCGAGCACGCGGCTGCCATCAGGCTCAGGCCTATCCTCATGACCACGGCGGCCATGGTGGTGGCCATGGTGCCGCTCCTGATCGCCAAGGGCGCGGGCGCTGCGAGCCGCTTCGATATCGGCGTGGTGATCGCAGCCGGCATGACCATCGGCACGATGTTCACCCTGTTCGTGACGCCCGCCGTCTACACCTTCCTCGCCAGAGACCATCAGAAAGCGACGGCGCGGGCACGGGCCGAGACCACTGCCGGTTCCCCCGACTCTGCCAAGGACCAGGTTCCGGAAACACTCGAGGAGGCCGACGCCGAGGCTGAGGCCGGGATGTTGTTTTCTGGCGAACCCGAGACTGAGCCCGCGGAGGGCCAACTTTCGCCGGAGGCGGGGGGTTTCAGCTCCGCAGCTTCTGCCGCTTCCTCGGGGCCACACGGCCCTGAGCGCCGGGCGGCAAAGCATAAGGGGCGGCGGAGGCGGTTCCCGCCTGCCGCAGAGTAGGAGCAGTTAGGACCTCCCCGGCCAGTTTACTCGCTTCCAGCGAGCCTCTAGAAAGCCTGAAGTAGTATCGGCCGCGGGGACCATATGTTCGCTAAGCTTCTGATCGCCAATCGGGGCGAGATCGCCTGCCGCATCATCCGCACCGCAAAGCGGCTCGGCATCGCCACCGTCGCCGTCTATTCCGAGGCCGACCGCGACGCGCTGCATGTAGATATGGCCGACGAGGCGGTTCCCATCGGTCCTGCCGCCGCTGCCCAGTCCTATCTCGACATCGCCAAGATCATCGCCGCCGCCAAGGGGACGGGAGCCGACGCCATTCATCCAGGCTACGGCTTCCTCTCCGAGAACGCGGCGTTTGCCCGCGCGCTTGAAGACGCGGGCATCGCTTTCGTCGGTCCGAACGTCACAGCCATCGAGGCGATGGGCGACAAGATCGAGTCGAAGAAGCTCGCCGCGAAAGCAAAGGTCTCCACCGTTCCGGGCCATCTCGGCGTCATCAAGGACGCCAAGGAGGCGATCAAGATCGCCGATGAGATCGGCTATCCGGTCATGATCAAGGCGTCGGCCGGCGGCGGCGGCAAAGGCATGCGCATCGCCTATAGCCGCAAGGAGGTGGAAGAGGGCTTCACCACCTCCAAGTCCGAGGCGAAGTCGAGCTTCGGCGATGACCGCATGTTCATCGAGAAATATATCGAAGAGCCGCGCCATATCGAGATCCAGGTGCTCGGCGATAAGCACGGCAACGTCATCCATCTCGGCGAGCGGGAATGCTCGATCCAGCGGCGCAACCAGAAGGTCGTCGAGGAGGCGCCGAGCCCGTTCCTCGATGCCAAGACGCGCGAGGCGATGGGCGCCGAGGCCGTCGCCCTGGCCAAGGCCGTCGGCTACGATTCGGCCGGGACCGTCGAGTTCATCGTCGACAAGGACCGCAACTTCTATTTCCTGGAGATGAATACCCGGCTCCAGGTGGAGCATCCGGTGACCGAGCTCGTCACCGGGCTCGATCTCGTCGAGGAGATGCTCAAGGTCGCCGCCGGCGAAAAGCTTTCCCTCAAGCAGAAGGACGTGAAGCTGAAGGGCTCGGCCGTCGAGGTGCGCATCTATGCCGAGGACCCGTCGCGGAACTTCATGCCCTCGACCGGGCGCCTCGTGCGCTACCGGCCGCCGCGGCTCGGCACCTCGGGCGGCGTCACCACGCGGCTCGACTCCGGTGTCGAGGAAGGCGGCGAGATCTCAATTTATTACGACCCGATGATTGCCAAGCTCGTCACCCATGCGCCGAAGCGGCTTGCCGCGATCGAGCACATGGGGAGCGCGCTCGATGCGTTCGCCATCGACGGCTTCCGCCACAACATCGCGTTCCTAGCCGTGCTGATGCGGAACGAGAGGTGGAAGGAAGGCCGGCTCTCGACCAAGTTCATTGCCGAGGAGTTTCCGGAAGGATTCAAGACGCCGCAGCCTGAGGGCCGCGTGCGCGACGTGCTGGTCGGGGTGGCCGCGAGCATCGATCATTTGAGCAATGAACGGCGCCGCGCGATCACCCAGCAGATGCATGGCGAGCCCGTGCGCTTTGCCGAAACGCGCATCGTGGAGCTTGGCGCGGAGCGCGTGCGGGTCACCGTCGAGGGCGGGCGGGACGCTCCCATGATCGTGACCATCGGCGGGGAGGGGACCGGCGAGCCGAAGCGGCGGATCAACCTTGCCTCGTCGTGGTGGTTCGGCGAACCCATCTGGGAGGGGACGATCGACAGCGCGCCGGTGGCGGTGCAGGTGCGTCCGATCCTGAACGGCGTGATGCTCACCTATCAGGGCGTCGAGATCGCGGCGCGCGTCTTCACGGAGCGCGAGACCGAGCTCGCGACGCTGATGCCGGTCAAGGAGCTGCCCGACACCTCGAAGTTCCTGCTCTGCCCGATGCCCGGGCTCGTGGTCTCGCTCGCTGTCAGCGTAGGCCAGGAGGTGGCGGCGGGGGACCCGCTCTGCGTCGTCGAGGCGATGAAGATGGAGAACGTGCTCAAGGCCGAGCGCGACGCCAAGGTCGCCAAGATCCTGGCCAAGCCCGGCGATAGCCTCAATGTGGATGCGGTGATCCTCGAATTCGCGTGAGCACGCACGGGCCGAAACATGCCTGGCAAAGATCAGCTGACAACGCGGACCGTCACGGTGAGGATCGAAGGCAAAGTGCAGGGCGTCGATTACCGCGCCTGGACCGATCGGACAGCGCGAGCGCTCGGTCTCGACGGCACGGTGCGCAACCGCGACGACGGCAGCGTCGAGGCGGTGTTCTGCGGACCCGCCGCCAAGGTGGACGAGATGCTGAGGCTCTGTGCCGAGGGTCCGCCCGACGCGGACGTGACCGAGGTGACCGTGACCCAAGAGGGCGGCTCGGTCGCTCCTGGCTTCAGGGTAATCGGGACGAATTGGCGCTGATCTAGCTTTTTCCCACTTTTCCGGATCACGCTCTACGCGCCAAACACCTCCGCGAAGGCGGCGCGAAGGGCTTGATCGACGCGGGCCCTGTCCGTCTCTCCACCGAGCGCGGCAACGCTCGTCACCGGCGTGGAGAGCCCGCACGGCACGATGCCGGCGAAGTGCTCGAGGTCGGGAGCAACGTTGAGGCTCACGCCGTGCAGGCTCACCCAGCTTCGCACGCGCACCCCGATGCTCGCGATCTTCGCCCCCTGAACGAAGACGCCGATCTGGCCATCCATGCGCTGGCCCTTGACACCGAGACGCGCAAGAGTGCCGATCAGCCAGTCTTCGAGCGAAACGACGAAGGCCCTGACGTCGCGCCCGCGCGCCGACAGGTCGAGCATCACATAGGCCACGCGCTGGCCTGGGCCGTGATAGGTGAAGCGCCCGCCGCGGCCGGTTCTGAAGACCGGAAACCGGGAAGGTGCAAGCAGCTCCTCCTCGGCGGCGCTCGTTCCGGCGGTGTAGATGGCAGGGTGCTCCAGCAGCCAGACGCATTCGGATGCTTCTCCGAGGGCGACGGCTCGGGCCCGCGCGTCCATCGCAGCGACCGCCTCAGGGTAGGGAACGGGCGCGCCGCTTTGGAGCCATTCCACCCCGCCCCTTGCCGGGGCAGGTGGAGGCGCCATGCGCAAGCCGTGCTCTCCCATGCCGTATACTCTTTGCCGCTGGTGCCTGCCGCAAGCCGACCGGCCCGAAGGCTTACCTTGCACCCTAGAGGCAGGTTTGCTAAGGCAGCAGGCCCCGCGCTTGCCGAGGGGGTAGCCTATAGCCATATCCGGAGCAGAAAGCTTCGGGATTCCTCGCTTTAGCGGTCGTGGCGGAAACGGTAGACGCGCAGCGTTGAGGGCGCTGTGGGCTTAGCCCGTGGAGGTTCAATTCCTCTCGACCGCACCAACTTTCCTTCCATTGCGGCTAGAGCGCGCTATCGCTGATTGAATCGCGACAGCGCTCTAGCTTTTTGTTTGAGCAGGATCTTTTCGGAAAACCGGTTCCCACTTTTCCGGATCATGCTCTAAGGCGTCGGCAGTTCCTGAGGGACGACCGGCTCTTTGAGCGCGGCGATGCCTGCAGCTTTCGGCACAATCTGCACGACGCGGTAGCCGCGCTCCTTCAGCTTGTCGAGGAGGATCGGCAAGGCTTTCGCCGTCGAAGCCTTGCGGTCGTGGAGCAGCAAGATCCCCTTGCCCTTTTGCTGGAGCCGGGCGAGCGCCCGCTTCACGATGGCCGCGGCGTTGATGTTCATCCAAGGGCAAGCGTGGCCGGATATTGATAGGTGCCGATACGAGGCCCGCCCGCCGGATCGATCTCGATGACGCGCGAGACGCCGAGCGCCTCAGGGTTGCCCGGACAGCTCACCGGTTCGGGGCTCGCATGCACCGTCAAGGCGGCGACGAGGAGGAACGCTAAGCCCGCCGCAAGCGAGAGATTTAAGGGTCCCCACAACTTTTGGCTCTCCCAAGCCGCAGTGCCATTTTTGGCTGGAAATTCCGCGGCAACAAGCGTCTAGTGACGTTCAGGCCGCGCCTGTTGTCGCAGGCCGGAAGCGGCAATCCGCCCGTATCCACGGCGTCCGATTCCTGCTTCTGGGTCGCGGCCAATCCCGCTTGAAGCTTTCAACCCGGCGATTCGGACAAGCCATGCAGGACGCCGCAGGCGAGGTCGAGCTGCGCGACGAGGAAGGGAGCATTCGCTCCGATTTCCTGCATGCCGTCACGACCGCGCTCGATGAGAACGACGCCTCTAAGGCGCGCGAGCTTACGCTCAAGCTGCACGAAGCCGACCTCGCCGACCTGATCCAGCTGCTCCGGCCCGAGCAGCGCGGGCTCCTCATCGACGCGCTCGGCGATGACTTCAAGACCGGCGCGCTGTCCGAGCTCGACGAGTCTGTGCGCGATCAGGTGATCGAGGCCATGCCGACGCAGCAGGTGGCCGAGGCCCTGCAGCAGCTCGACTCCGACGAGGCGGTCTATCTGATCGAGGACCTCGACAAGCAAGACCAGTCCGACATCCTCGCCAAGCTTCCGTCCTTCGAGCGCGCAGCGCTCGAGCGGAGCCTCGAATATCCCGAGGACTCCGCCGGCCGCATCATGCAGACCGATCTCATCGCCGTGCCGCCATTCTGGTCGGTGGGGCAGACGATCGACTATATGAGCGAGGCCGACGACCTTCCCAACCGCTTCTACGAAGTGTTCGTGGTCGATCCGGCCTATCACCTGATCGGCTCGGTCGCGCTCAATCGCCTGCTGCGCTCCAAGCGGACGGGGACCGTCGAGTCCATCACCGACCGCGATATCCACCCGATCGATGTCGAGGCCGACCAGGAGGCGGCCGCGCGCCAGTTCGAGCGCTACAATCTGACCTCGGCGCCGGTGGTCGATGCCGATCGGCGGCTGGTCGGAGTGATCACCGCCGACGACGTCGTCGAGGTCGTGCAGGAAGAGGCGTCTGAGGATATTCTGAGAATGGGTGGCGTGGCCGGAGAGTCGGTCAGCGACTCGGTGTGGCAGACGACGCGGCTCCGCTTCACCTGGTTGCTCGCCAACCTTGCCACTGCCATTCTCGCCTCGGCGGTGATCAGCCTGTTCGACGCTACCATCGAGCAGATGGTGGCGCTGGCCGTGCTGATGCCCATCGTCGCCTCGATGGGCGGCAATGCCGGGACGCAGACCATGACAGTCGCGGTGCGGGCGCTCGCCACGCAGGATCTCGGCGCCGCCAATGCGATCCGGGTCATCGGCAGAGAGACGGCGGTCGGTGTCCTCAACGGGCTGCTCTTTGCCGTGATCATGGGGGCGATCGTCTATTTCTGGTTCGGCAGCGATCAGCTCGGTCTCGTGATCGGGGTCGCCATGATCGTCAATCTTGTCGCGGCCGCTCTGGCCGGCATTCTCATCCCGCTCGGCCTCGACGCGCTCGGGCTCGATCCCGCAATTGCCTCCGGTGTGTTCGTGACGACGGTCACCGACGTGGTCGGCTTCTTCGCCTTTCTCGGCCTTGCCGCAACGTGGTTATTCTAGGCGGCGAAGGGGCCCCCTCTAATGTTCTTCTATCTCGCCAAAGTGTTGTGGTTCCTGCTGCAGCCGTCCACGCTGATCGCGCTTCTCATCGGCTATGGCGCCATTCTGATATGGACCGGCTGGGCGCGGTGGGGACGGCGTTTCGTGACGGTCGGCGCGATCCTCCTGCTCGTCGCCGGGCTCTCCCCGCTCGGCAACGCCTTGATCCTGCCGCTCGAGGATCGCTTCCCGCGGGCAAATCTCGACGATCCTCCGGCACCCACCGGCTTCATTCTTCTCGGTGGCGCCGAGGACAGGCTCGTCGGCACCGCACGCCATGCGCCGACCTTAAATGAGGCCGGCGAGCGCATCGTCGAGGCCGCCATTCTGGCGCGCCGCTTTCCTGAGGCCAAGATCGCTTTTTCGGGGGGCGATGCCGGCATCCTCTACAAGGCCGACAGCGAGGCGGCAGGGGCGCAGGCGCTTCTGACCGCGCTGGGGGTTGCGCAGGAGCGGCTGATCCTCGAAGCAAATGCCCGCGACACCTACGAGAACGCCGCCTTCCTCAAGAAAGAGCTTAGTCGGCAGGGCGATCTCGCTCCCGGCAAACGCTGGGTCCTGATCACTTCGGCCTTTCACATGCCGCGCGCCATGGGGGCCTTCCGCAAGGCGGGCTTCGATGTCGAGCCCTGGCCGGTGGATTATCGGACGCGGGGGGCGGCCGATCTCGCGCGCCCTTTCGACAAGGTGTCGGAAGGCTTGCGCCGGGTGGACGTCGCCGCGCGTGAATGGGTGGGGCTTCTCGCCTATTGGCTGAGAGGACGGAGCGATGCGCTGTTTCCGGCGCCCCTACCGCGCTACCTCGCCGGCTGCGACCTGGCGCACCCCGGGACTAGTGAGCCGCAAAGCCCGCCAGCATCCCCATGTCGACCCAATCCTTGAGATAGGACGCGGCGCGGAGCTCGGCCTCGTCCTCACCGGCGAAGGTCGCCACCATCTCGCACAGCACTCCGAAGCGCACGCCTTTCGCCGCCTCGTTCCACATCATCGCTTCCTCGGGCGAAAGCGGCCTGAAGCGCGCCATGAAATCCTGCCGCCAGACGACGATGGCTTGCGGCTCGGGCAGATGTTGCGGTTTCGGCGGCGCCGTCTCGTTCTTGAGCGCCGTCCAGATGTCGGCGGCATTGGTCGTGAAGGTGAGGCGGATCGCCGTTGGATTGGGCTGAAGGACAAGGTGTGGCCAGGCTTCCGGGGCAAGCGCGGCAAGCTTTTCGATGCTGAGCGGTTCGGCGTCGGGACCGTCAAAGGCGTCGGCGAGCGCCTTCTCGAGAGAGGCAAGCTCGGCCACCTCGGGATGCTTGGCGAAGGCCGCACTTTTCTTGACGAAGGCGGGGAGGTGGCGTCCGAACCAACGCGCGCTGCGCTGATCGGAGGGGTTGGCGGCGATATAGGCCTTGACCAACCTGGCGAAGCCCTGGTCGCCGAGATAGCCATGCACCTGCTCGTAATCGTCGGCGAGGATCTCGGCGAGCCTTACGACATAGGCGTTGCGATAGACGCCGAACAGCACCTTGCGCTCTTCCTTGCCGCTGTCATTGACCTCGGCAAGGATCGCGTCATCGCCGGCCAGGATGCCTTGCTGGAAACTCTCTTGCAGCTCTTTGAGGCTTTTCATTCCGCCGCTTCCAGCCGCTTGCCGCCAAGCACCTTGGTGCCGAGCACCTCTCGGGCGATGCTGCGGGCGTGGTCAAGCTCATCCACCAGCTCGGGCAAAGGCGGAATGTTGTCGTCACGCTCGATCATGGTCGACACCGGGCCGAAATGGGCGACAGCCTCGCGATAGAAGTCCCACACCTCGTCGCAGACCGGATGGTCGTGCGTATCGATGATGTGGCTTTCCTCGTGGCTGTGGCCGGCCACATGGAACTGGACGACGCGGTCGCGCGGCACGCCGCGCAGGAAATCGTCGGTGGAGAAATCGTGGTTGAAGGCGCTCACATAGACATTGTTGACGTCGAACAGGAGCCAGCAATCGGCGCGCTTCGCCACCTCGCTCACGAACTCCCACTCGGTCATCTCCGATTGCCCGAAGGTGACATAGCTCGACACGTTCTCGAGCGTGAGCCGGCGGCCGAGAAAATCCTGCACGTGGCTGACGCGGTCGACGACATGGTCGAGCGCTTCTTGCGTGTAGGGGATGGGCAGAAGATCGTGCAGGTTCACGCCGTGCACGCCGGTCCAGCACAAATGGTCCGAGATCCATTTGGGATTGACCCGCTCGGCGAGCCCTTTCAGCGCCTTGAGATAGTCCATGTCGAAGGGAGTGGTCGAGGCGATGGAGAGCGACACGCCGTGCATCACGATCGGGTAGCGCTCGCGGATCAGGTCGAGCATGCGCAGAGGCTGGCCGCCTTGGATCATGTAGTTTTCGGAGATGACCTCGAACCAGTCGACGGAAGGTGAGCCTTCAAGGATCTCCTGATAATGCTGGGGCCTGAGCCCCAAGCCAAAGCCGAGATAAGGCGGCTTCTCGCTGTTCATGACCCGCTCCCTAGTCTTGTATGGGAGCCGGCGACGGCCGGCTCCCAGTCGTAGAGCCTAAGAGGCGAACTAGATCGCTTCCCACTGGCCGCCAGCGTGCGAGCACTCGTCCTGGAGCATCATGAGCCAGCCTTGGCCCTTGCACGCATTCTTGCCCTTGCAGTCATTCTTGGCGCTCTTGCACGCGCCTTGGCCATGGCAGCCGTTGACGCCGAAGCAGCGCCCCTGCACGGTCTCGGCGGTGGCCGTGCCGATCAGGGTCGCGCCGGTAACGATGAGCGCGGCGGCGGTCATGGCAATTTTAGCACCGGACTTCCGGTTGAGCTTCATTTTCCTCTCCTTGTGCATGAGTTCTAGGCACGCGTGGCGCAAAACCACCAAGCGGGCTATAGCCCTTATCCAAGAGGGCTTGCGTCACTCCTTTTCAAGCTTGCGGCACATCCTCCTCACGCGGCTTCACGGCAAAGTCAGCGCTGCGTGAAGAGAGCACGATGGCCCTCGTCCGAATTGGTGGGACGCGCCTGCAGAAGGAGCTGGGCGGTTCAAGCAGCGGCGATTTCTCAGTTGCAGCGGGAGAACGAGCGGCTGCGCATGGAGCCCCCGTTCGTGTCACCGCCGGCGCATGGAGCTCTCGTTCTGCTACCGGCGGCGCGTTCGAATTATTGCTTGGCCTGCTCGATCGCCGCACGTACTGCATCGCTGGTTTTGTCGAAGACTTGACGCGCATCAGTTAGACCATCGCACGTTCTGGGCGCTGCCCGACCGGTTTCGCCGATCTCGCCTGCGCGTCGGTCCGCCGAGGTGAATCGCGGAGCGGCTCAACTTGCGTCGACTTTCCCGAGGGAGGTTCACAACTCGAAATCCTCCCTTTGGGAGGCGCGAGGCGCATGGCTAAGATAGCCCCCAACAGCGAGGGAACGATGAGCATCAAGGGTATCCTCATTCATGTGGACGGCGCCGAGGCCACCAAGGCGCGGGTGGAGTTCGCCGTGGCGCTTGCCAAGGAGCATGGCGCCCATCTCCTCGGCATCGCCTTTGCCCCCACCGCCTTGCTGCCTTTGTACGGGGCGGATGTGGGCTTCGCCGACATGACCCAGATTCTTGGGAGCGTGAAGGCGCAAGGCGAGACGGCGCTGCGAGCCTTCAAGGCGCGTGCGCAAGCCGAAGGCGTGAGTGCCGAGATCAGGCTGATGCAGGGCGTGAGCGATGAGTTCCCGCGCGACTTCGCCTGCTCGGCCCGGCATGTCGACATCGCGATTTTGGGTCAGCCGCGCGACGGCGACCCGCTGATCGGCCAATACGCGCTGGTGGAACGCTGCCTGTTCGCTTCGGGGCGGCCGGTCATCATCGTGCCAGGAGCGCCGGCCAAGATCGCCCTCAACGGCACCATCGTCGCCGCCTGGGACGGGAGTGCCGAGGCCGCGCGTGCGTTCAATGATGCGCTGATTTTTCTGAAAGAGGCTGCGCGCGTGGTGCTTCTGGTCGGGGTTGCGGGCCCCTCCGACGAGGAGCGTGAGCCCGCCATAGAGGATATGGTGGCGCATTTGCAACGGCACGGCGTGAGCGCCGAAATATTGCGCGTGACGATCGGGGAGGGCGATCTCGGCAAGAAGCTATTGTCGCAGGCGACGGAGCTTGGCGCCGACATGATCGTGATGGGAGCGTTCCACCATTCCCGCTGGCGGGAGTTCATCCTCGGCGGCGTGACGCTGACCATGCTGGAAGCGGCGGCGATTCCCTTGTTCATGGCGCATTGATCGGCAATGACGGTGCATCTCATCAAGCTTTGCGTCGGCGTGGACACGGTCAAGGATCTCGCCGATTGGCAGGCCGAGCGACTCACGCGCCTGAAGCGGGCGGGGAAGACGCCGGAGCTGTGCCACCGCACCCTGCAGACACCGCGGCGGCGCGACGACGTGCTTGACGGCGGGTCGCTCTATTGGGTGATCAAGGGCTTCGTGCTCGTGCGCCAGCGCGTGGTCGACTTGAGGCCCGACGTGAAGGACGACGGCGTTGCGTGCTGCGGCATCGTGCTCGACGCGAAACTCGTGCCCACCCGCGCCCATCCGCGCCGCGCCTTTCAGGGCTGGCGTTATCTCAATCCTGCTGATGCCCCGCAAGACGCCAAGCTCGGCGCCGCCGCAGAGGACGAGCTGCCGCGCGGGATGCGCGAGGAGTTGCGCGAGCTGCGCCTCATCGATTGGTAGAGGCAGGCGGCGGCACGGGGACGTTGTCGATCAGGCGCGTCTTGCCGAGATAGACGGCGGCGAGAACCCGCGCATGGCTGACCGGACCTGACAGCGGCGCGAGCGTGTCTGGGTCGCGTACGGCCACATAGTCGACGCGAAACCCTGCCGCCTCGAGTTTGAACCGCCCAGCCTCTGAAGCGGCGTCCGCGCCCTCGCCTTGCGCGAGATGGGCGGCGACGTCGTGGATGGTCTGGTAGAGCAGGGGGGCGATTTTTCGCTCGGCCGGCGAGAGATAACCATTGCGCGACGAAAGCGCGACCCCATCCCCTTCGCGCACGATCTCGCCGCCGACGATCTCGACTTGGATGTCGAGGTCGCGCACGAGACGCTTGATGACCAGGAGCTGCTGGTAGTCCTTCTCCCCGAACACCGCCATGTCGGGCGCGGATTGCAGGAGAAGCTTGGTCACGACCGTGGCGACGCCCTCGAAATGATTGGGCCGAGCGGAGCCGCAGAGATCCTCGGTCAGGTCGCCGACCTTGACATGGGTGGTGAAGCCCTTGGGGTACATCTCGGCCAGGTCGGGGGCATAGACGAGATGCGCCCCGGCCTTGGCGAGCTTGGCGAGGTCGCCGGCCTCGTCGCGCGGATAGGTCGTGAAGTCCTCGCGCGGGCCGAATTGGATCGGGTTCACGAAGATAGACACGACTACGCGGTCGGCCTTGCTCTTAGCGAGGGTGACGAGGGCGAGATGGCCTGCATGGAGCGCGCCCATGGTGGGAACGAGCGCGACCGTCTCGCCCGCTTTGCGCCAGGCGGCGAGGCGGGCCCTTAAATCTTTGACGGTGCGGACGGTAGTGATGACTTCTGGCATGCTTTCTCTCCCGGGGGCCGCGACGATAGCAGTCCGGGCGAGTGGAGGCCAACGGCCCGAAGGACTAAGCTCTCCGGATGGCGAAGCCCAAGCTCGATACTGAATCAGTCCTGTCATTGCCTGGTCGCGAGGCGATCGGCGAGGCGCTGCTTGCCGACGAAGGCCCGCTGGTCGAGGCCCTGATCGAGCAGGCGCGGACAAGCGACGAGGAGCGGTGCCGTATCGAGCTTCTCGCCAGCGATCTCGTCAAGGCGGCGCGGGACGGACGGCGCGAGACGGGCGGCGTCGACTCGTTCCTCCACGAATATGGGCTGTCGAGCGAGGAGGGGGTGCTGCTGCTCTGCCTTGCCGAGGCGCTGCTGCGCATCCCCGATGCCGCCACAGCCGACCGGCTGATCGCAGGCACCGTCGGCAGCGGCGACTGGGCGCGCCATCTCGGCCACTCGGACTCTCTCTTCGTCAACGCCTCCACCTGGGGCTTGATGCTCACCGGGCGCATCCTCGATTGGAGCGAGAACCGGCAGACCGGCCTTGCAAGCCTCGCCCAGCGCCTGATCGGTCAAGGCGGTGAGAAGGTGATCCGCCAGGCGCTCCGCCAGGCCATGCGCATCCTCGGGGGTCAGTTCGTGCTCGGGCAGACCATCGAGGAGGCGCTTGCCAATGGCGAGGACGAGGTCCGCCAAGGCTATTGCTTCTCCTTCGACATGCTGGGCGAAGCGGCGCGCACGGAAGATGACGCCGCGCGCCACGCGCTGCGCTATCGGGAGGCCGCAGAAGCCATCGCGGCCAAGGCCGGTCCGCCTCCGGCGCGGACCGAGGAGGAGCTGCATCGCCGCCCCGGGCTCTCGGTGAAGCTCTCCGCGCTCCATCCCGGCTACCAGGCCTCGCAAGAGGCGCGCCTCCACGCCGAGCTCGTGCCGCGTCTCTCGGAGCTTACTCATGTGATGCGGGAGGCTTGGCTGCCGCTCACCATCGATGCCGAGGAGGCCGACAAGCTCGATCTGTCGCTTGCGCTTATGGAGCCGCTGTTCACCGATCCCACGCTTGCCGGGTGGAACGGGCTCGGCATCGCCGTGCAGGCCTATGGCAAACGCGCGCTGCCGCTGATCGATTGGCTTGCCGGGATGGCTGCGGCGACGGGAAGGCGCATCCCGGTGCGCCTCGTCAAAGGCGCCTATTGGGACAGCGAGATCAAATGGGCCCAAGAAGCGGGGCTCGCCGGCTATCCCGTGTTCACGCGCAAGGTCAACACCGACGTGGCCTATCTCGCCGCCGCGCGTGCGCTCCTCGCGCGCCCCAATCGCTTCTATCCGCAATTTGCCACCCACAATGCCCACACCATCGCGGCGATCGCGACGCTGGCCGGCGATCATTCCTACGAATTCCAGCGTCTCTACGGCATGGGCGAGGCGCTCCATCGCGAGGTGGTGCACCCCGAATCGTTGGCGAAGCCGTGCCGCATCTATGCGCCGGTCGGGGGACATCGGGATCTGCTGGCCTATCTCGTGCGCCGTCTCCTGGAGAACGGGGCCAACACCTCCTTCGTCAATCGCCTGGCAGACGGCGCAGCGCCGATCACGGCAATCGTCGCCGATCCGGTCGATAAGGCGGCAGCGCTTTTCGAGAAAGCCAACCCGATGATCCCGTTGCCGCCGGACCTGTTCGCACCGGAACGGCGGAACAGCCTCGGGCTGCCGCTGTGGGACAGGGCCGTCCGCGAGCCATTGCTCCGTTCCATCGAGAGCACGCTTGCGAGCCCGGCAGAGGCCATCCCGATCGTGTGCGGCGAGGAGGTGGGAGAGGGGGGCGATGTCGCCTGGATCACCTCACCCCACGACCGCAGGGTCGTGGTGGGCACCTGGCGCTCTGCCAGTCCTGAAGCCATCGACAAGGCGCTGGAAGCGGCGAGGGCTGCCTGCCGGGACTTCGACCGCCTGGGAGGGGACGCGCGCGCTGCGATGCTCGAGCGGGCGGCCGATTTGTTCGAAGCCGATCGGGCTGGGCTCATGGCGCTCATGGTGCGGGAAGCTGGCAAGACGATTGGCAACGCGCAAGCCGATCTCCGCGAGGCGGTCGATCACCTACGTTATTCGGCAGCTCAAGCACGCCGGCAGTTCGCCGGACCCCTGGTGCTAAGAGGCCCGACCGGAGAGCGGAACGAGCTGTCGCTCCACGGGCGCGGCGTGTTCGCCTGCATCTCGCCTTGGAACTTTCCGCTCGCCATCTTCACCGGCCAGGTCGCTGCCGCGCTTGCTGCCGGCAATGCGGTGGTGGCGAAACCGGCTGAGCAGACCCCGCTCACGGCCGCCCGCGCGGTGCGGCTCTTGCATCGCGCCGGCGTCCCGCCCGATGTGCTGCATCTCCTCCCCGGCAGGGGCGAGAGTGTGGGCGCGGCGCTTGTCGCCGACGTCCGCGTCGACGGGGTTGTCTTTACCGGGGGCGCCGACGCCGGCATCGCCATCAACCGCGCCTTGGCCCTCCGCGACGGCCCGATTGTGAAGCTTATCGCCGAGACCGGCGGGCTGAACGCCATGATCGTGGATTCCTCGGCCCTCCCTGAGCAGGTCGTCGACGACGCGCTCGTCTCGGCCTTCGACAGCGCTGGCCAGCGCTGCTCGGCGTTGCGTGTGTTGTTCCTGCAGGAGGACGTGGCCGAGACGACGCTGTGCATGCTGCTCGGCGCGGCGCGAGAGCTCAAGATCGGCGATCCAATCGATTACGCGACAGATATCGGCCCGGTGATCGACGAGGAGGCACGCGCCACGCTCGAGGCCCACAAGGCCCATATGCGCAAGGACGCCCGCGAGCTCCTCGACCTGCCTCTAGGCGAAGCGCATAAGCACGGCACCTATGTCGCGCCGGCCATCTACGAGATCCCCTCCATCGGACTGCTGAAGCACGAGGTGTTCGGGCCGATCCTCCACGTCGTGCGCTTTGCCGGCGACCACCTGGGGGAGGTTTGCGATGCCATCAATGCGACCGGCTATGGGCTGACGCTCGGGCTGCATAGTCGGATCAAGGCGACCACCGACTTCGTGGCGGAGCGGGTCAAGGTCGGCAATATGTACGTGAATCGCAACCAGATCGGCGCCGTCGTGGGAGTGCAGCCCTTCGGCGGGACGCGCCTTTCCGGCACCGGCCCCAAGGCCGGCGGCCCGCTTTATCTGCAAGCCTTCGCCGTGGAGCGAGTGCGGGCGACCGATCTCACGGCGTCGGGCGGCAATGCGAGCCTGCTTGCGGCCGCCACCGAGGAGACGTGAGGCGGCCTCAAGCATTGTCCGCGGGGCCGCAAGGGTCCATCTATAGCTCGGCAGATACGCTTGGCCCGGAGTTGAGAGAGCAATGGCTCAGCCGAAAGCCCCGGCGAAGACCGAGAAGGGCGAAGTCGCGAAACCGCGCTCGTCGCGCTCAGAGGTCGACGCCTTCCTCAAACAGGTGAAGGGGCTGCGGCCTCAGGGCTTAGGCCGTGGGCGGCTCATCTTCGCCATGGATGCCACCATGAGCCGGCAGCCCTCCTGGGACCTCGCGCTCGAGCTCCAGGCCGACATGTTCAACGCCGTCAAGGCGGTCGGCGGTCTCGATGTGCAGCTCGTCTATTTTCGGGGGCTTGGCGAGTGCCAGGCCAGCAAATGGGTGGGCGACCCCGATGCTCTGGCGCGGCTCATGCGCCAGGTCTCCTGCGCCGGCGGCTACACGCAGATCGGCAAGGTCCTCGCCCACGCCCGCCGCGAGAGCGAGACATCCAAGGTCAATGCGCTCATCTATGTTGGCGATTGCATGGAGGAGGAGGTCGACCGACTGAGCCAGCTCGCGGGCGAGCTTGGTCTGATCGGGGTGCCGGTATTCGTCTTCCAGGAGGGCCGCGAGCCCAAGGCCGAGCGCGCCTTCAGAGAGATCGCGCGGCTCTCGCGCGGGGCCTATTGCCCGTTCGACGCGGGCTCGGCCCGCCAGCTCCGTGAGCTCCTGACCGCGGTCGCGGTCTATGCCACCGGCGGTCGCAAGGCGTTGCAGGATTTCGGCGACGAGACGCGGAGCAGTGCGGCGATCCGTCTGCTCGAGCAGCTCGGCTGACGGCTCGGCCCGATGGTCTATTTTCTTGCCGGTTGCGCGCTCCTCCTTCTTCTCATCTTCGCGGGGCGGATGCTTGCGGCGGTCGATCCGCGCAAGCTTGCCGGCGGCATTCGCAAGGCAGCCGGCGTCGTGGTCCTCGCCATTGCCGCCTTCCTCATAACCCGGGGTGCGCTCCCCTTGGCCATCCCGCTTGCCGTGTTCGGCCTCGCGCTGATCGGCAGAGGAGGCGGGTTCGGCTTTGGCGGCCCCTTCGGGTCGGCGCAAAAATCACCCGGGCAGGCGTCGAAAGTGAAAACCGACAGGCTCGAGATGGAGCTCGACCACGATAGCGGGCGCATGGACGGACGATGCCTGACCGGGCGATTTGCCGGACGCGCTTTATCCTCGCTCAGCGACGGAGAGGTGATGGACCTGCTCCACGAGCTTCATGCCGCGGGCGCCCATGAGGCCGCGCTGATCGAGGCCTATCTCGATTGGCGGCTGCCGGGATGGCGCGACCAGGGGGAAGCGCAGAAGGAGAAGGCGGGGGCCCAGGGGCGTGGGCGCGGCGGAAGCAGCCGCATGAGCGCCGAGGAAGCCTATGCCGTGCTCGGGATCGAAAAGACCGCAAGCGAGGAGGACATCAGGCAGGCCCATCGAAGGCTGATGATGAAGATGCACCCCGATCAGGGCGGATCGACCTATCTGGCAGCGCGGATCAACGAGGCCAAGGAGGTCCTGATCGGCCGCCGATGAGCCGAGCGGCCTCACGCTTGGCTAGCCCTATTCGGAGCTCATCACCGCGCATTCGAGCGACATCTTTTTCAACGCGGCGCAGGCTGCCTGGGCGCCCTCCTTGGAAAAGCCCGCAAACCGCGCCCGGTACCACTCGGCGTCGCCCTTCATGAAGGACGCGGTGAACGGCAGGTGCCCGTCGAGCAGATCGGTGGCACGCTGCTGCACCATGCCGAGCCGGTTCTCGGCCTCGGCCTCCGACATGAAGGCGCCCACCTGCACGTGGAAGGCGCCGGCGTAGCGGGAAGGCTCTTTCGCCGTATTGGGCGTAGGCGCGGCCGCGGGCTCGGTTACGGGAGCGCTCGCTTCGACAGGCTCGGCCGGCTCGCCGATGTCGCCTTCCTCATCGGTCGTATCCTGAGTGGTGGTGGTAGGCACCGCCGCCATTGGCGTTGCGGAGGCAAGCGCAAAGACTGGCTTCTTCGGGGGAGGCGGGGTGGGAGGGGGCGCGAGCGTGGCGACGAGCTGCTTGACGGAAGGCTTCGTATCCGAGGCCTCAGCGAAGTGCTTGTCGAGAAGGGCGCGCATGGCGGCATCGCGCTGGCTGCCCGTCCTGCCGCCAAGTACCACGGCCACGAGATGCTTGTTGTCGCGGTGCACCGAGGCCGTGAGATTGAAGCCGCTCGCCCGCGTATAGCCGGTCTTAATCCCGTCGGTGCCCTTGTAGCCGAACAGCAGATGGTTGTGGTTGCGGTACTTGCGACCGGCAAAGGTGAAATAGCGGGTCTCGAAGACCCCGTAATATTCCGGGTAGTCGAGGATCAGATGCGTCGCGAGAAGCGCCATGTCCCGCGCCGTGGTGACCTGCTCGTCGTCCGGAAGGCCCGAGGCATTGCGGAAGGTCGTGCCGGACATGCCGATGGCCCTGGCTGTCTCCGTCATCACGCGGGCGAAGTTCTCCTCGGTGCCGGCAAGGTTCTCGGCGATGGTGACGGCGGCGTCGTTGGCGGACTGGGTGACCAGCGCCTTGATGGCATCGTCGGTCTCGATTGTCGCACCCGGCTTCAGGCCGAGCTTGGTAGGCGCTTGGCTTGCGGCGTGCGGTGTCACTACGAGGTCCGAGCTCACGGTCACCTTGCCGGCTCGCAAATAGCCGAACAGCACGTAGAGGGTCATCATCTTGGTGAGCGAGGCGGGATAGCGCGGCGTGTCGGGCGCTTGCGAATAGAGGATATAGCCGGTGTTCATGTCGACGACGATGGCCGCCGCGACCGCTGGCGCGCTTGACCTCGATCGGCTCTTGGCGAGAGCCTCGCTCAGAGGGGCCGTCGCTGGCGCGATAATGAGCAGAAGCGCAAGCAAGAGGCGCCCGCCACGAGCCAACAACGCCGAACGATTACGCTTGATAATTCCCACCGTCCCCAAGAAGGCCGTGGCCTTCCCCCGTTTGACGAACCTTCCCTTGCGCGTGCACTCGCCGTGCCGCCACCCCCGAAGCCCGCTGATCCCGCGGTTTTGCGCGGACTCCAAATGAGTGGGGAATGAGGCTAAAATCCGTCTATTGCCAAAGCATTAAGGGAGGGTGTTTCAATCTATTGTGCAGTGCAAAAAATTTGTGTTGACGTTTATTGTGCGACGCATATATATGCGTTCGCGTTCGCAGCAATCGTGCAACCCGGTTCAGAAGAGGGCTCCCCATGCTCAAAGGTTTCGAAGAGTTCCAGAAGGTAGGTAAAGACGGCTTTGATGCGGCCGTGCGTTCATTCGGAGAAGTCAACAAGGGCTTCCAGGCCATTGCCGCCGAGGTCACCGATTATTCCAAGAAGGCGTTCGAGGATTCGACCCGTGCCTTCGAACAGCTGGCCGGCGCCAAGTCGATCGAGCAGGCCATCGAGGTTCAATCCCAGTATGCCAAGAAGGCCTACGACACCTACATCGCCGAGATGTCCAAGCTTGGCGAGATGTATGTCGGCCTGGCCAAGGACGCTTATAAGCCGGTCGAGGCTGCCCTGGCCAAGAAGGTCGCCTAACGCGACTGCCAGACTCCACCTTTCCCATTGAAAAAGACCCGGGGTCGCACCTGGGTCTTTTTTTTTGCCGTTTTCATGCCGCCAACTCGCACTATGGTATGGAGAAGCGGAGAGCGCGGTTTGCGATAGCTTGCGCGGTGCCGCTAGAATGGACCAGGATGTTGGAAGCGAGCAAAAGCTCGCGCCCTTGGCAGATGCAAAACGACACGCCACATAGAGGCTGACGATGGCGCGGAACGGCGATCCTCGCCGGGGCGATGACACCGGCACCCATATCATCACCAAGACGCGGCCGAAGACCAAGCGGCCGAGCCTCTACAAGGTGCTGCTCCTCAACGACGACTACACGCCGATGGACTTCGTCGTGTACGTGCTGGAGCGGTTCTTCAACAAGCCGCCGGAGGAAGCGACCCGAATCATGCTGCACGTCCATGAGAAGGGCGTCGGCATCTGTGGGGTCTACACTTACGAGGTCGCTGAGACTAAGGTAGCTCAGGTGACGAGCTTCGCCCGTCAGCACGAGCATCCGCTGCAATGCACGATGGAGAAAGAGTGAGGACTTAAGTGGCTTCGTTTTCGACCAGTCTCGAGCAGGCTCTCCGGCGCGCTCTGCAATATGCCAATGAGCGCAGCCACGAATATGCGACGTTGGAGCATCTGCTCCTGTCGCTGATCGACGACCGTGACGCGGCGGCAGTGCTGCGCGCCTGCGACGTCGACATCGACGTTCTGCGCGACAAGCTCACCGCCTATATCGACAACGAGCTGTCCGGGCTCGTGCTCGACACCCATGGCGACGCCCAGCCGACGGCAGGCTTCCAGCGCGTCATCCACCGCGCCGTGGCGCATGTGCAGTCCTCCGGCCGCGAGGAGGTGACGGGGGCCAACGTGCTCGTCGCCATCTTCGCCGAGCGGGAGAGCCATGCCGCCTTCTTCCTGCAAGAGCAGCACATGACCCGCTTCGACGCGGTCAACTATATCAGCCACGGCATCGCCAAGCGGGCCGGCATGTCGGAGCCGCGCGCCGTGCGCGGTGTCGACGAGGACGCAGCGACGGTCGAGGGCGGCGACGAGAAGAAGCGCGGCGGCGACGCGCTTGAGACCTACTGCGTCAACCTCAATCAGAAGGCGCGCGCCGGCCGCATCGATCCCCTGATCGGCCGCGGGCCAGAGATTCAGCGCACCATCCAGGTGCTCTGCCGCCGCCAGAAGAACAACCCGCTCTTCGTGGGCGACCCCGGCGTCGGCAAGACGGCCATCGCCGAGGGGCTGGCGCGCCGCATCGTCATGGGCGACGTGCCGGACGTTCTCGCCGATTCGACCATCTTCCAGCTCGACATGGGCGCGCTGCTCGCCGGCACCCGCTATCGCGGCGATTTCGAGGAGCGGCTGAAAGCGGTGATGCGCGAGATCGAGGCCTATCCCGGCGCCATCATGTTCATCGACGAGATCCACACGGTGATCGGGGCGGGCGCCACCTCGGGCGGGGCCATGGATGCCTCCAACCTGCTGAAGCCCGCGCTCCAGTCGGGCACGCTCCGCTGCATCGGCTCGACCACCTATAAGGAATACCGCCAGCACTTCGAGAAGGACCGGGCGCTCGTCCGCAGGTTCCAGAAGATCGACGTGAACGAGCCGAGCGTGCCGGACGCGATCGAGATCCTGAAGGGCCTGAAGCCCTATTTCGAGGACTTCCACCGCGTCCGCTACACGAGCCAGGCGATCAAGTCGGCGGTCGAGCTGTCGGCCAAATACATCCACGACCGGAAGCTGCCGGACAAGGCGATCGACGTGATCGACGAGACCGGCGCCTCGCAGATGCTGCTGCCCGAGCGGCTGCGGCGGAAGACCATCGGCGTCAAGGAGGTGGAGTCCGCCATCGCCACCATGGCGCGCATCCCGCCGAAGACGGTGTCGAAGTCCGACGCCGAGGTGCTACGCGCCATCGACCAGGATTTGAAGCGCGTGGTGTTCGGCCAGGACAAGGCTATCGAGGCGCTTGCCGCGGCGATCAAGCTCTCCCGCGCGGGCTTGCGCGAGCCCGGCAAGCCGATCGGCAGCTACATGTTCTCCGGCCCCACCGGCGTCGGCAAGACCGAGGTCGCGAAGCAGCTCGCACTGCTGCTCGGGGTCGAGCTGCTGCGCTTCGACATGAGCGAATATATGGAGCGGCACACCGTGTCGCGGCTGATCGGCGCGCCGCCCGGCTATGTCGGCTTCGACCAGGGCGGGCTCTTGACCGACGGCATCGACCAGCATCCGCACTCGGTGCTTCTGCTGGACGAGATCGAGAAGGCGCATCCGGACCTGTTCAACATCCTGTTGCAGGTCATGGACCACGGCAAGCTCACCGACCATAACGGCAAGCGGGTCGACTTCCAGAACGTGATCCTCATCATGACCACCAATGCCGGGGCGAGCGACCTCGCCAAGGCCGCCATCGGCTTCAACCGCTCCAAGCGCGAAGGCGACGACGAGGAGGCGATCAACCGCCTGTTCTCGCCGGAGTTCCGCAACCGGCTCGACGCCATCATCCCATTCGCCAGCCTCACGCCCGAGATCATCTCCAAGGTGGTGGAGAAATTCGTGTTCCAGCTCGAGGCGCAGCTCAGCGACCGCAACATCACCATCGAGCTCACGCCTGAGGCCAACGAATGGCTCGCCGAGCGGGGCTATGATGACAAGTTCGGCGCCCGGCCGCTGTCGCGCGTGATCCAGGAGCACATCAAGAAGCCGCTCGCCGAGGAGATCCTGTTCGGGGCGCTGAGAGATGGCGGCATCGTGCGCGTGCTGGTCGAGGAGAAGGCGGGCGAGAAGATGCTCGGCTTCGAATATCTGAAGCCCGACACGCCGGTCCGGCCGCGCGATCCCGAGGATACCGAGTCCGAGGACGACGGCCCTGAGGGTGGCGGCGTGAAAGCTGCGGCGAAGACCGGAACGGCGAAGCCAAGGGCCAAGCGTGGCCCGCGCAAGCCGCGGGGCGCGCGACAGCGCAGCGTCGGCGCCAGCCCGGTGCCCAAGGTGCCGCTCGGCTCTAAGTAGCTCTGAGAGCTGGCCTCTTACACCTCTCCCCAGCGGGGAGAGGTCGGCGCGCGCTTGCGCGGGCCGGGTGAGGGGTCGCCTGACCTGTCGCCTATCTTATGTTCCCCCTCACCCTGTTCGCCGAATGACTTGCTTGCATTCGCTCGCAAGATCATGGCGAACAGCCCTCTCCCCACAGGCCCCACAGGGGAGAGGGGGAGCAAGCGGCTCAGCCAGTTCCAAGTCTCTTTCTGATCTTCTCCGCGGTGGCGGCCAGCGCCGCCTGGTCGACCATTTGGCCGGCGTGGGGCTTCAGCGTCTCGCCCGCTTTGCGCGGGATGAT
>JAENXG010000027.1 GCA_016649675.1 Methyloceanibacter sp. | reverse complement strand
TTGCGCGGGCGCAGCAACGAGCCGGCTTTCGTCGCGCACACTGCCTCGCGCCTTGCCGCCACCAGAGCCTTGAGCGAAGCAGAGCTGGCGCGTGCCACCACCGAGAACTTCTTCCGGCTATTCCGGAAGGCGCCGCGCGTGGCGCTGAACGCCGAGCCAAGTGCGGCATGACATTGAAGGTCACCATTCTCGGCTGCGGCACATCGGGCGGCGTGCCGCGCATCGGCAATATCTGGGGGGCGTGCGACCCCGATAATCCGAAGAACCGCCGGAGGCGCTGCGCGCTTCTCGTGCAGCGGAAGGGCGCGGACGGCACGACGACCGTCCTAGTCGACACCCCGCCCGACCTGCGCGAGCAGCTCCTCGATGCCGGTGTGGGCTTGCTCGACGGGGTGCTTTACACCCACGACCACGCCGACCACGCCCACGGCATCGATGATCTCCGCATCGTGGCCTATAACGGGCGGCGCCGCGTCGACGTCTATTACGACAAGGCGACGGGGCAGATCCTCCGCCAGCGTTTTGCCTATTGCTTCGAGACGCCGCCCGGCAGCGAGTATCCGGCGGTGCTCGATGGCCACGAGATCAGCGCGGGCACGCGCCTGAGCATCGAGGGCGCTGGGGGGCCGATCGAGGCCCTGCCGTTCCGGCAGCTCCATGGGCAGAGCGAGACGCTCGGCTTCCGCTTCGGCGGCATCGCGTACTCGCCGGATGTGAATGATCTGCCCGAGGAGTCGGTCGAATATCTCGAGGGGCTCGATGTCTGGATCATCGATACGCTGCGCTACACCCCGCATCCAAGCCATTTCACCGTGGAGCAGGCGCTCTCCTTTATCGCGCGGGTGAAGCCGAAGCGCGCCGTGCTCACTCATATGCATGTCGATCTCGATTATGCGAGGCTTGCGGCCGAGTTGCCGCCGGGCGTCGAGCCAGCCTATGACGGCATGGTGCTGACGACCGAGGAGTGCCTCTAAGCCTCGACGATCTGACCGGTCTCCGTCCAGTTAGGCATGGCGAGAGCGACGAAGCTCTCCGCCACCTGCTCCGGCGTGCGCAAGGTGTTTTGGTCCTCGCCGGGATAGGCCTCGGCGCGCATGCGCGTGGCGGTGGCGCCGGGATCGACGAGGTTCACCTTGATCGTGCTGTCGGACGTCTCGTTGGCATAGGTCTTGGCCAGAGCCTCGAGCGCCGCCTTCGAAACGGAGTAGGGGGCCCAATAGGCGCGCGGGGCGCGCGCCACACCCGAGGTCACGAAGATAACCCGCCCCGCGTCGGAGCGGCGGAGCAGCGGATCGAGGGTGCGGATCAGCCGCCAATTGGCGGTGACGTTGATGGCGAAGGTCCGTTCCCAATGCTCGGCCGGGACATGAGTGAGCGGCGATAGGCGGCCGAGAATGGCGGCGTTGCCGACCAGCACGTCGAGCCTACCGAAGCGCTCATAGAGCGAGGGACCGAGCGCATCGATGGCCTTGCCCTCGGCGAGGTCGAGCGGAATGAGCGTGGCTTTTCCGCCGCCCGCCCTGACGCGATCGTCAACCTCTTCCAGGGCTTTCCGGGCGCGCGCGAGAAGCAGCACATGCGCGCCTTCGCGGGCGAAGGCGAGCGCCACGGCCCGGCCGATGCCGCGCGAGGCACCGGTGATGAGCGCAATGCGATCCTTAAGGCGGTTGGCCGTCTACCCGACCTCGGCAAGGAAGGAGAGCTGCTTCTGCTGGGGCGGGCCTTCGCGGTCTCTGAGCCTGGTCGGATATTCGCCGGTGAAGCAATGGTCGGTGAATTGGGGATGGGCGTGGTCGCGGCCTTCATAGCCCATGGCCCGGTAAATGCCGTCGACCGACAGGAATTCGAGAGAGTCGGCGCCGATAAAGACCCGCATCTCCTCGAGCGTGCGATGGGCGGCGAGCAGCTTGTCCTGGTCGGGCGTGTCGATGCCGTAGAAATCGGGATGGGTGATGGGCGGGCTCGAAATGCGCATATGCACCTCGCGCGCGCCGGCCTCGCGCATCATCTGCACGATCTTTACCGAAGTCGTGCCGCGCACCACGCTATCGTCGATGAGCACGATGCTCTTGCCCTTGACCTGGCCTTCATTGGCACTGTGCTTCAGCTTGACGCCGAGCTGCCTAATGCGCTGCTCGGGCTCGATGAAGGTACGGCCGACATAGTGGTTGCGGATGATCCCGTACTCGAAGGGGATGCCTGACTCTTGCGAATAGCCGATGGCCGCGGGAACGCCGGAATCGGGAATGGGAACGATGACGTCGGCGTCGGCCGGGGCCTCGCGCGCCAATTGCCGCCCCATCTCTTTCCGCACCTCGTAGACCGAGCGGCCGCCGACGATCGAGTCGGGCCGCGCAAAATAGATGTATTCGAAGATGCACAGCCGCGCCGGAAATTTCGGCACGAAGCGGTGGCTCTCGATCCCCTCGCGGGAGATCACCACGACCTCGCCGTTCTCCACCTCGCGCACGAACTCGGCGCCGATGATATCGAGCGCGCAGGTCTCCGAGGCGAGCACCCAGGCGTCGCCGAGCTTACCAAGCACGAGCGGCCGGATGCCGTAGGGGTCGCGCGCGCCGACCATCTTCTTGTTGGTGAGGCCGACGAAGGCGTAAGCGCCCTCGACCTGCAGCAGCGCCTCGATGAACTTCTCCACGAAGTGGCGCTTCTCGCTCCTGGCGACGAGGTGCAAGATCACCTCGGTGTCGGTGGTGGACTGGCAGATGGCGCCCTTCTTGATCAGCCAGTCGCGCACGGTGAGCGCGTTGGTGAGATTGCCGTTATGGGCAAGCGCAAAGCCGCCGGAATCGAGATCGACGAACAGAGGCTGGACGTTGCGCAAGACGGGATCGCCGCAGGTGGAATAGCGAACATGGCCAATGGCCACATCGCCTTTCAGGCGCTCGATCACGGGCCTTGAGGTGAAATGGTCGCCGACGAGCCCCACGCGGCGCTCGGTATGGAAATGGCTGCCGTCGAAGCTGACGATGCCGGCCGCTTCCTGGCCCCGATGCTGGAGCGCATGCAAGCCAAGCGCGGTCAGGGCCGCGGCGTCGGGGTGGTTGAAGATGCCGAAGACGCCGCACTCCTCGTGCAGCTTGTCCTCTTCGAGCCAGGTCAGCTCTTTGGCTTCAACGGGATCGGTCACGGGCCTCTGCCTCCTCCAAGTAAATAGGCGCCCCGAGAGGCGCTTCAATGGCACGCGACTAACACGCTATTCGCAGCGTTAACCTACGACTTCTGGCCGGGCGCGCTTTCGGCGGGCGCCTCAGGCTGGACCTCGGGCGGCTGCCCTTCGGGCTGCTCAACTTCTGGCTTCTTTTGCGGCAGATATTGCTCCGGATTCATGGGGAGCAGCGATTCGATCGCGACCTGGGTCTGCTGGAGAATGCCGTAGGAGCGCGCGTTGCGCACCCAATCTGGTTGGTCGCGGGCAAGCGCCGTGAACAGGATGAACACGATGGCGACGAGCAGAAAGCCTCGCGCCAAGCCGAACACGAAGCCCAAGGTGCGGTCGAGGGCGCCAACCCGGCTGTCGAGCACCCGGTCGGAGATGCGGAAGGTGATCAGGCTCACCACGATCAGGGTGATGATGAAAACGCCGGCGGCGAAGACGATCTGGGAAACGTTTGCGTTGTGGACGTACGGATCCAACAGGCTCGAATATTTGGGCGCGAGATAGAGCGCGGCAACGGCGGCCACGGCCCAGGAGAAAATGGACAGCACCTCGCGCGTGAATCCGCGCACCATGGCGAGGAAGCCCGAGATGAGCATGATCACGATGAGAATGACATCGAGCCAGGAGATGGGCATGGCACGAGGCTCCTTCGGGCGGCGCGGCACACTACTACCACGATTCCCGGCGATGAAGCATAAATGGCCCGGCCGGGCAATGGCGCAGGCTGTGCCCGGCGCATTGTCGCAGGCGTTTCAGGGCCCAGATGGTTCGAGACGCAGGATTCGCCTGCTCCTCACCATGAGGAATAACATTGTCATCCTGAGGAGGCCGCGGCGACGCGGCCGTCTCGAAGGATAAGGTCCGAACTACTCTGACGTCGCGCCGAATGAGGCTACGAGCTCCTCCAGCTGAGACACCGGCAGAAGCCGCATGATCTTGGCCTCCCGGTCGCTCGCGCTCGCGGTGGCGGGCACGGTAGCGCGGGTGAAGCCGAGCTTGGCCGCCTCCTTAAGCCTCTGATCCATATGTCCGACCGCCCGCACGGCGCCGGTCAGGCTCACCTCGCCGAAATAGACCATGTCCTCGGGCGCCGGCTGGCCGGCAAGGGAGGAGACGAGCGCCGCAGCCGCGGCAAGATCGGCGGCAGGCTCCTGCAGCCGCAAGCCGCCGGCCACGTTGAGATAGACGTCGTAGCTGCCAAGCCTCACCCCGCAGCGGGCCTCGAGCACGGCGATCAGCATGGCGAGGCGATTGGGGTCCCATCCCACCACGGCGCGTCGCGGCGTGCCGAGCAGGGAGGGCGCAACCAGCGCCTGGATCTCCACAAGAATCGGCCGCGTGCCTTCCATGCCGGCGAAGACCGCCGTTCCGGGCGCGCCCCGGTCGCGGTCGTTCAGGAACAGCGCCGAGGGGTTCTCGACCTCTTTCAGCCCATCCTGCCGCATCTCGAAGACGCCGATCTCGTCGGTCGGTCCGAAGCGATTCTTCACCGCGCGCAGGACGCGGAATTGGTGGCCGCTCAAGCCTTCGAAATAAAGGACGGTATCGACCATATGCTCGATGACCTTGGGTCCTGCGATCTGGCCGTCCTTGGTCACGTGGCCGACAAGGACCAGGGTTGAGCCGCTCCCCTTGGCGTGGCTGATCAGAGCTGAGGCGCAGCCCCTGAGCTGCGAGATCGTGCCGGGCGCGGCTTCCACGGCTTCAGACCAGAGCGTCTGCACCGAATCGATGACGACGAGAGAAGGCGGCCCGGCGGCCTCGAGCGTGGCGACGATATTGGCGAGGTTGGTCTCGGTGCCGAGCGCGACCGGCGCTTGCGCCAGCCCAAGCCGCACCGCACGCATGCGCACCTGCGCCGGCGCCTCTTCGCCAGAGAGATAGACGACCCGCGCGCCGGTCTCGGCAAGCTTGGCGGCAGCCTGGAGCAGAAGCGTCGATTTGCCGATGCCGGGATCGCCGCCGACCAGGACAGCCGAGCCCGGCACGAGGCCGCCGCCGAGAACGCGGTCGAGCTCGGCGATGCCGGTCGGAAGGCGCGGCGCATCGATGCTCGCCGCGGCAAGAGTCTCCAAAGGCGCGAGCCGCGCCGAGCCGAGCCTCCCCGAGGCAGACCTCCCCTTCCCACCCCTGATGGCGACGAGGGCAGGGGAGCCTGAGGGCGCCGCCTCCTCGATGATGCTGTTCCACTCTCCGCATGAGGGACATTTGCCCGACCAGCGGGCCGTCACGGCGCCGCAGGCTTGGCAGACGAAGGCTCTCGAGGTTTTGGCCATGGAAGGGTTTTAGCCGCCGATATAGCGCCGAAGGGCGCGGCGTCCGAGATTGGTCAGGACCTCGTAGTCGATGGTGCCGGCGTGACGGGCGAGCTCCTGGGCCGAGACGTTAGGGCCGATCAGCTCGACCCACTGCCCACGCCGCGAAGCTGTCTCCGGCACGAACGTCACGTCGATGGTGATCAAATCCATGGACACGCGGCCGAGGATCGGCGCCGCATGCGAGCCGATATAGACGACGAGACTTTCCTCATCGTCTTTGGCCGAGAGCGACCGGAACAGCCCGTCGGCATAGCCCACCGAGACGATGGCGACGCGGGAGGATTGCTGAAGCCTCCGTGTCGCGCCGTAGCCAACCGTCTCCCCGGCGGCGACCGTCCGCACCTGCAAGATGCGGCCTTTGAGATGCACGACGGGCAGAAAAGGGTTGGTGCCTTCGCGGTGAGGCTTGCCCCCGTAAAGCGCAATGCCTGGCCGCACCAGGTCGTAGGCATAGTCAGGCCCGAGCAGGATGCCGGCGGAGTTGGCAAGGCTCGCAAGCGCCTTCGGCAAGCGCGCGCGGAGACGGTCGAACGCCTTTCGCTGCACTTCGCTTTTCGGATGCGTCGGCTCGTCGGCACAAGCGAGATGGCTCATCACGAGAGAGAGTTTGAGCACCGACCAGAGATCGCGTGCCCCGGCCACCGCATCCACTTCTTCGGCCGACAGGCCGAGCCGGTTCATGCCGCTATCGATATGCACGGCACAAGGGAGGGTCTCGCCCTTGCTCGCCGAGAAGCCCGCCCATTCCCTGATCTCCTCGGCGCTGTTCAGCACGGGGCGGAGATCGTGTTGGTGGAAGAACTCGGCCGTTGCCGGCATGAGCCCGGCGAAGACGTAGATCGTGGCGTGGGGCAGAAGCTGGCGCAAAGCCTGGGCCTCGCCAAGGGTTGCCACGAAGAAGGTCTTGCAGCCGGCACGCGCGAGCGCAGGTGCGGCCTGTCCAAGCCCGAGGCCATAGGCATCGGCCTTGACCACGGCGGCGCATTCGGCCGGAGCGGCGAGCTTGCGCAAGCGCCGATAATTGGCGAGGAGGGCATCGAGGTCGATGGTGAGGATCGCGGTCTCGCTGGCCGCTGCTTCGTGCTCGGGCGTGGCATCGAGCGGACGGGTGCCCGTCACTCCCGCCGCTCCGGCAGGCGCTCGCCTGCCGCGAGATTGCTGAACCTCGTGAACTCCGGCGTGAATTGCAGCGTCACCGTGCCGGTCGGGCCGTGGCGCTGCTTGCCGATGATGACGTCCGCCTTGCCCGTCACCGCGTCCATCTCTTCCTGCCACTTCCTGTGCTCTTCGGTGTTCTCGCGGGGTTGACTTCGCTCCAGATAATATTCCTGGCGGAACACGAACAACACCACATCGGCGTCCTGCTCGATTGACCCTGATTCGCGCAAATCCGCGAGTTGCGGGCGTTTGTCCTCGCGGTTCTCGACCTGGCGGGAGAGCTGGGAGAGGGCAAGTATGGGGACGTGCAGCTCCTTGGCCAGGGCCTTCAGCCCGGTGGTGATCTCTGAGACCTCCTGCACGCGGCCCTCGGCGGCGCGTTTGGAGGAGCCCGACAGGAGCTGGAGATAGTCGACGACGATGAAGCCGATATCCCTCTGACGCTTCAGTCGCCTTGCTCTTGCAGCAAGCTGGGCGACGGTGATGCCGCCGGTCTGGTCGATATAGAGGGGGAGGTGCTGCAGCTCCTGGGAGACCTCGACGATGCGGTCGAACTGGTCGGAATCGATTTTGCCGCGGCGGATGCGCTCAGAGGGGATATAGGCCTGCTCGGAGATGATGCGGGTGGCGAGTTGCTCGGCAGACATCTCCAAGGAGAAGAAACCCACCACGGCGCCGTCGAGTGCGGCCTCCCCGTCGGCATCGGGCCTGTGGGCCTTCGCCACGTGATAGGCGATGTTGGTGGCGAGCGCCGTTTTGCCCATCGATGGACGCCCGGCGATGATGATGAGATCTGACCGCTGAAGACCGCCCATTTTCGCATCGAGATCAGCAAATCCTGTGGCAAGTCCCGAAAGTCCACCGTCGCGGTGATAGGCGTTGGCCGCCATGTCGATGGCATCCGTGAGGGCGGCGGAGAAAGGCTCGAAGCCCGAGCCGTATTTGCCGGTCTCGGCAAGCTCGTAGAGCTGCTGCTCGGCGTCCTCGATCTGGACTGCCGGCGGCGCATCGATGGGCGAATCGTAAGCGATGTTGACCATTGCCTCGCCGATCTCGATCAGCTGGCGGCGGATGGCGAGGTCGTAGATGGTGCGGCCGTAATCCTCGGCATTGATGATGGTCGTGGCGTTGGCTGCGAGGCGACCGAGGTACTGAGGTACCGTTAAATCGCCCACCGGCACCTCATTCTCAAAGTACGTCTTAAGAGTGATTGGTGTTGCGCGTTTGCCGCCACGAATAAGCTTCGATGCATTCTCGTAAATTCTGCCGTGCAATGGGTCGCTAAAGTGCCCCGACTGCAGGAAATTCGAGACCCGATCGACGGCCTCGTTGTTGACCAGGATCGCGCCGAGAAGTGCCTGTTCCGCCTCGACATTATGCGGCGCATCGCGGAAGACAGGGGTCTGGGGGGCGGGGCGTGGGAGAATTAGCGCGTTGCTCATTGTGCGGACCCTAAATGATTCGTGGGCCTTCCGACGGGGACCGGGGGGCGCAGGACTCTTTCATCAACGCTTTACACAGCCGCAGCGCACAAGCGCGCAGTGGAAGAAGCCAGATGCGTGACCAGCCTCCAAGCGGAGAACGGTCCTCGACCCGGCTTATCCCGTTGAGCGAGCCTAAGGGGCGTCCTCGACCTCCGCGTCCTCCTCGCCGGTGACCTTGGCCGGCGCTTCCTCGAACAGCGCCGCGGCGGCAACCTTCGCGGCCTCGGCTTCCTCCTCGGCCTCGCTCATGGCCTTGGAGCTGACGTCCTCGCCGCGAGCCTGCCGCGTCGCCTCTTCGGGGGAGCGGGCGACATTGACGGTGATACGGGGCTCGACCTCGGCGTGCAGCGAGATCCGCACCTCGTGCAGGCCGAGGGCCTTGATCGGCCGGTCGAGCATCACCTGCCGCCGGTCTATGGAGAAGCCGCCTTCGGTCACCGCCGTGGCGATGTCGCGGGTGGAGACTGAGCCATAGAGCTGGCCGGTGTCGCCCGCCTGGCGGATCACGACGAAGCTCTTGCCGCCGAGCTTGGACTGCACCACTTGCGCTTCCGATTTGAGCTCGAGATCCCGAGCCTCGAGCTGCGCCCGGTCGCGCTCGAAGCGCTTGCGATTGGCTTCCGTGGCGCGGAGCGCCTTGCCTTGCGGCAGCAGGAAGTTACGGGCGAAGCCGTCCTTGACCGTGACCACGTCGCCCATTTGTCCGAGACGCCCGATGCGCTCGAGCAGGATGATTTGCATGTCCTAGACTCCTATCCTTATCAGACCGATCCGTTGCTGCTGGGGGGCGGCCCGTGCTCGCTTCCCCGCCCGCGCAAGCGAAGCAGGGGCTCGCCGACGCCGAGAATGGCGACGGCGATGGCAACCCAGCCCAACAGCAAAATTCCGAGATAGACGGCAGCGAGCAGCAGGGCACGGAGCGGCACGCCCCGGCTATAGACGTGGATCACCGCCAGCCCTTGCAGCACGTAAGCGAAGAGCAACGCCCCGGCCAGCCCGGTGGCGAGCAGTCCCGGCAGGCCGGGGAGAAACGAGGCGAGGAGCGCGCCCGCGAAAATGAGCACGAGCGCGTTCGGCAGCTCGAGCGCATGCAGGTCGGGCCAGGGCCTGAGCGCGCGCCCCGAAGCGTCGACGATGAGCCCCGCCATCCAGAGATTGAACAGCGTGATGGTGAGCCAGATGACGGCGAAGGCGGCGGGGAGTGCCCGGGCAAGCACGCCCGAGAGGGTCGTGATGGTCTCCTCGGTGAAGAGGGTGCCGTCGCGGTCGAGCTCCTTCAGGGTGCTGTGCTCGAGAAGCTCGCGGATCGACGCGCGATAGGCCTCCTGATCGTAGCCGAGGATGAGCACGAGGATGCCGGCAAGGACGCCCGCTATCAGCGCTGCCCAACCGACGATGCGTCCGGGCGGATACCATTCGAGTGCGCCCACCACCTGGCCCTGCGGCGTCGCTGCCGGGCGCGACAGGAGGGCGAGATGGGTGAGGAGCGCGGTCGGTGCGGCCACCGACAGCGCGAAGATCGCGGCCGTGGCGGGACCAAGGCTTGCGGCGATCACCACCGTGCTGGTCAGCGCCGAGATCAGCGCGGCCATTCCGCCCCAGCCGAGCCCGGCGAGACAAAGCGGCAAAGGCGCAAGATAGAAGAGCACGCCGGCAAGGGCCGTCGCCGTGGCGGCAGAGGCGAAGAGTGCCGCCGAGACCAGGCCCGCGCCTGCGCCGATGAGGAGAGGTATTGGCATGACGAGCTGTCCCGCCTCCTAAAGAGCGGTTAGGGGAGAGCAGATCCCACCCCAACTTTGCTTAGAGCCCAAAGCTCAAGCTTTAGCGCCTGAACTCCGTTACTGAATAAGGTACGGCAGAAGGCCGAGGAACCGCGCGCGCTTGATGGCACGAGCGAGTTCGCGCTGCTTCTTGGCGGAAACGGCGGTGATGCGGCTCGGCACCATCTTGCCGCGCTCCGATACGTAGCGCTGCAGCAGCTTCACGTCCTTGTAGTCGATCTTCGGCGCCTTATCGCCCGAGAACGGGCAGGTCTTGCGCCGGCGATAAAAGGGACGGCGCGCCTGGACTTGCGTCATGCTCATCAGGAGTTCTCCTCGGCTTCGACGGGAGCCGCGCTCTCAACCTCGACCGGCCCGCGCGCTTCCCGCGGCGTATGCTCGCGGTCGCGGTCCCGGAAGTCGCGTCGGGGTCCGCCGCCGCGGCCGCGATCGCCACGATCGCCTCTGTCTCCCCGATCGCCACGGTCGCGGTCACCACGATCGCCACGGCCGCCATCACGCTCGTCGCGGTCGGCACGGCGCATCATCGCCGACGGTCCCGCGTCGTGCTCGTCGACCTTGACCGTGAGGAAACGGATGATGTCGGTGGACAGGCGCATCTGGCGCTCGAACTCGGCCACGGCCTCGTGCGGCGCGTCGAGATTCATCAGCGTATAGTGGGCCTTGCGGTTCTTCTTGATACGGTAGGCGAGCGACTTCACGCCCCAATATTCGGTCTTGCCGACCGTGCCGCCGCGCTCCTCGAGGATCGTGCGGAAGCTCAGCACAAGAGCCTCGACCTGCTGGGCGGAGATGTCCTGCCGCGCCAAAAACACATGCTCGTAGAGAGACATGGAATGCTTTCCTTCTTCGTTTGCTCCGGCGCTAAGCCTCTACATGGGCGCTTTAGAAGGAAAGGCCCAAGAGACGACCCTTGAGAGCGGAGACACGGGAGGGCGACGCCTTGACGCCTGCCGCCCAATTTACTTGAGCAGCCCTCCGTTCAGCCTCCGACCGAAGCAGTTGCTGGTGGCGGTCTTATAAGCTTTCGCGCGGCCTTTGCAAGACCGGCGAAGGGTAGGCGAAGGGTAGAAGAGCAAGCTTCGCCGGCTATTGCGGGGTGGATTTGGACGTGCACTCCGCCGCTTTGTTCTCGGTCACGTTGAACGCCGTGCAATTGCCTTGGCCGTAGACCTCGATCACACCCACCTTGTCGATCGGCGCATCGGTGTATTCGATGCTGAAGGTTACCGGCGTGATCACCTGGGCAGCCACCTGAGGCGGGCGCCCTTTGGCATCGAAGGCGAAAATGGTGTCCTTGGGGTCGCCCATGCGCGGTGTCAGCTGGAACTCGCTGAAAGCCGGCGTTGGCGCCGAGGCGTTTACCGTGATGGCGACGGTCGGCGGGTTCGACTTATTGATGACGACCGTCACGCTCTCGACCGAGGCGAGCCCAACAAGCGCGGGATCAGGCGGCAGCTTCGACTTCCAGGGCCAGGGCTGCGGATCGGCGGCAAGAAGCGGCAAGCTTGCGGTCATCACCGCGGCAGATGCGATCATGGCGCCGATCAGGATTGGACGTTTCATGCGTGTCTCCCTTGCAAGTCCGTAATTCAGGTCTGCCTTGAGCGCCCTCTTCTAGCATGCGGGGTTTGCGGGGAGCGTTATCTTTTTGGCCCGCCGCCTCCTTGCGCGGTTCTGCCGCTCGGTCCGGGCGGCTTTAGCTTGAGGCCGCCTTGACAGCCAAGATTGAAACAGTGTCTTTGGCCGCTCTTTCCATCATTGCCAAACTCATCCCGCGCATGAGCATCGCCTTCATTTTTCCTGGCCAGGGAAGCCAAGCCGTCGGCATGGGGGCCGAGCTTGCCAAATCCTATCCAGCGGCGCGCGCCGTCTTCGATGAGGTCGACGCGGCCCTTGGACAGAGTCTGTCGCGCCTGATGTGGGAAGGGCCTGAAAACGAGCTCACGCTCACCGAGAACGCGCAACCAGCACTGATGGCGGTCTCGTTGGCGGCGATCCGGGTGCTGGGCGAGAAGGGGCTCAAGCTCGAGGACCGCGCCGCTTACGTCGCCGGCCACTCGCTTGGCGAATATTCGGCGCTTGCGGCTGCCGGCGCGCTCAGCCTTGCCGACACGGCGCGGCTTCTCAAGACGCGTGGCCGCGCCATGCAGGAGGCGGTACCTGTGGGCGAGGGGGCGATGGCGGCGCTGCTCGGCGCCGATCTCGCCCAAGCGCAGGAGCTTGCCAAGGCCGCGGCTGAAGGGGCGGTATGCGAAGCGGCGAACGACAATGCGCCCGGGCAGGTGGTGATCTCGGGCGCGAAGGCCGCGATCGAGCGCGCCGTGGCCCTTGCACCCAAATTCGGCGCGCGCCGCGCCGTGCTCCTGCCGGTGAGCGCACCCTTCCATTGTGCGCTGATGCAGCCTGCCGCCGAGGTGATGCGCAAGGCTCTGCAAGCGGTGGAGATCAAAGTCCCGGCGGTTCCTCTGATCGCCAACGTGCTCGCCCTGCCGATCTCAGATCCTGAGGCCATTCGCGCCCGGCTCGTCGAGCAGGTGACGGGGATGGTCAGATGGCGGGAGACGATGCTCTATCTCAAGGCAAACGGCGTCGACACCGTCTATGAAGTGGGCGCGGGGCGCGTCCTGACGGGCATCGCCCGGCGTTTCGATGGGATCGAGGCGCGCAGCGTTGGCACGCCCGAAGAGCTCGAAGCCGCCGTGGCTTCTCTCGGCCCCTAGCACAAGGAGATCTCGTATGTTTGATCTGACAGGGAAGGGGGCGCTCGTCACCGGTGCCAGCGGCGGGATCGGCGGCGCCATAGCCAAGGCCCTGCACGGGCAAGGCGCCAGTGTCGCGATCTCGGGCACAAGGGCCGAGCGCCTCGAGGCGCTGGCTTCCGAGCTCGGCTCACGCGTCTTCGTGCTCCCTTGCGATCTCCGCGACCGGCCGGCGGTGGCCAAGCTCCCCGAGAGTGCAGAGAAGGCGCTCGGCCAAGTCGACATCCTCGTCAACAATGCCGGCATCACCCATGACAACCTCTTCATGCGCATGAAGGACGAGGAATGGGACGACGTCATCGCCGTCAACCTCACCTCGGTGTTCGTGCTCACCCGCGGCATCTTGCGCAACATGATGCGCCGCCGTTACGGCCGCATCGTCAATATCGCTTCGATCAGCGGTGTGCTGGGGAACCCGGGTCAACCGAACTACGCCGCCTCCAAGGCCGGCTTGGTGGGCATGACGAAATCGCTTGCCCGCGAGGTGGCAAGCCGGGGCATCACCGCCAATGCCATCTCGCCGGGCTTCATCTCGACGCCCATGACCGATGCCTTGACGCCGAAGCAAGTCGAGGCTATTGCCGCCGCCATCCCGGTGCAGACGTTCGGGAAGCCCGAAGACGTTGCGGCCGCCGTGGTCTTCCTCGCTAGCAACGAGGCTTCCTACATCACGGGCGAGACGGTGCATGTGAATGGCGGTATGGTCATGGTGTAAGCCTTGAGCGGCAAAGACTTGAAGCAACGGCTTCAGCAAATTTGGCAAGCGTTTTTCCCTGGGTGAGGGCTTCTGGCAAAGTCGCGTAAAGTATGCTACCCAAGCGGCCGCTCCGTGGGGGCTTGACAAACGACAATCCCACCGCGATCAACCCTCTTAATAAACTTACCGCTCGGGGGTGCATGAGGCCGTGAGCCGCAGCTCGGGGGGACGTGCGAGGCCTGTGGACTGATAAGCAAGGGACGGTGAGGCGGAAATGAGCGATATCTCGGAGCGCGTAAAGAAGATCGTGGTGGAGCATCTCGGGGTGGAGGCCGACAAGGTCACCGAGAATGCGAGCTTCATCGACGACCTTGGAGCCGACAGCCTCGATACCGTCGAGCTGGTCATGGCGTTCGAGGAGGAGTTTGGCTGCGAGATCCCTGACGATGCCGCAGAGACCATCCTCACCGTCGGCGATGCCGTGAAGTTCCTGGAGAAGAATACAGCCGCTTGACGCGACTTCGCGCGGGAGCTCACGCCGCCCGTCGTGACAAACGTTAGCCCTTACGGCTCGACAACAGGGTCCCGCGAGGATCACGCGAAAGCGCGATGCGACGTGTCGTCATCACAGGCCTGGGTCTCGTCTCGCCGCTCGGCTGCGGGTACGAGACCGTGTGGGAGCGCCTGACCTCAGGCCGCAACGCTGCGCGCCGCATCGAGAGTTTCGAGGTCGATGATCTCTCCTGCCAGATCGCCTGCCAGGTCCCGCGTGGCGACGGCTCTGACGGCACCTTCAATCCGAACGAATGGATGGAGCCGAAAGAGCAGCGGAAGGTCGACGATTTCATCATTTTCGCCATGGGTGCCGCCACCCAGGCGCTGAACGATTCCGGCTGGAAGCCTACCGCTTACGAGGACCAGATCCGCACCGGCGTCTTGATCGGCTCCGGCATCGGCGGCCTGCAAGGCATCGAGAAGACCTCGCTGTTGTTTGCCGAGAAGGGTCCGCGCCGGGTGAGCCCTTTCTTCATCCCCGGACGCCTGATCAATCTTGCCGCGGGCTATGTCTCCATCGAGCATGGCCTCAAAGGTCCGAACCACGCCGTCGTCACCGCCTGCTCTACGGGTGCGCACGCAATCGGGGACGCCTCGCGGCTTGTTGCGCTCGGCGATGCCGACGTGATGCTGGCAGGCGGCACCGAATCGCCGGTCTGCCGGCTGGCCATCGCGGGCTTTGCCGCCTGCCGCGCGCTCTCCACCAATTTCAACGATCAACCCCAGCGCGCCTCGCGTCCTTATGACCGCGACCGTGACGGCTTCGTCATGGGGGAGGGGGCGGGCGTCGTGGTGGTCGAGGCGCTTGAGCACGCCAAGGCACGTGGCGCGAAGATCTATGCCGAGATCATCGGTTATGGGCTCTCCGGCGATGCCTTCCACATCACCGCCCCCGCCGAGGACGGCGACGGCGCCTATCGCTGCATGGTCGCGGCCGTGAAACGTGCCGGCATCGACCCCGCCGATATCGACTACATCAACGCCCATGGCACCTCGACGCCGATGGGCGACGAGATTGAGCTTGCCGCAGTCGAACGGCTGTTCGGCAACGCCGCCGGCAAGGTCTCTATGTCGTCGACGAAATCGGCCATCGGCCATCTGCTCGGAGCGGCCGGTGCGGTCGAGGCGATCTTCTCTGTGCTTGCCATCCGCGACAACTTGGCGCCTCCCACTCTCAATCTCGACAATCCCTCGGTGGCGACGGCCATGGACCTCGTGCCTCATCAGGCGAGACGCCGGACCATCGACACTGTGCTCTCCAATTCCTTCGGCTTTGGCGGCACGAACGCCTCGCTGATCCTCCGCCGCTGCGACGCCTGATCCAAGGCCGCTTGTGCTTGTCGGCTGCAGCACGCCTCCTGTCAGACATGGAACAAGGGCAGCCACGTCTCCGTTTTCGCTTAGAATCGGCGAACCTCCCTTTCGCCATATTTCGACTTCAAGTGGTTGGGGTTTCTGCGCGCGGGGCTTGTTAGCCATGTCTTCGACCAGCGGCTTTCCGTCGACGGCTAACGACAATGACGAGCTTATTTTAGCTGGCCCCGCCGGCCGTCAGCTCGCAGTGCTCCCCCGCAGCCCAACCGAAGCGCTTGAGCCGACGCGTCCGCCCGATCCGCCGGAGCGGGAGGCGCCCGAGCCCGACCCGCATCCGTTCCTCAGGATGCTCGACGGCCTTTTCACCTTCTTCTTTCTGTTGGCTTGTGTGGCCGTGGCCGTTTTCTATTGGGTCAGGGTCCAGTTTGACCAGCCGGGTCCGCTCGCCACTTCGACCGTGTTCGCCATTCCGAAGGGCGACGGCGTGAGCGCCATCGCCGAGCGGCTCGAACGCGACGGCGTGATCGCCGACCGGCGTATCTTCATGACCAGCATTCTCTATTTCATGTATCTGAAGGGGCAGGGCAGCCTCAAAGCTGGCGAGTACGAGTTCAGCAAATATGCGAGCATGCGGCAGGTGCTCGATACGCTGGTCGAAGGCAAGTCGATCGAGCACAAGGTCACGCTGGCTGAGGGGCTAACCAGCCAGCAGATCGTGGAGAAGATCAGGGCCAATCCGGATTTGCATGGCGAGATCGCCGCAATTCCCGCCGAAGGCACGCTGCTTCCCGATACTTACAAGTTCGGCCGCAACGACACGCGCGCCGACATCATCGAGCGCATGCAGTCCGAGCAAGCGAAGTTCCTCGCCAAGGTTTGGGAAGATCGCGACCCAGACATCGTGGTGACGACGCCGGAAGAGGCGGTGATCCTCGCCTCGATCGTGGAGAAGGAGACGGGCCGAGCGGACGAGCGCCCGC
>JAENXG010000294.1 GCA_016649675.1 Methyloceanibacter sp. | reverse complement strand
CGTCTTGAACCCGACCGCGCCGTTCTAGGAGGTCGGTGAGCTATATTCCCTGGCTTGCGCTTCTTGGCCAGTTGCCAGCGGGTGGTCCTCCATCCAAACCGGCGACGGTAGCGTACCCCAAGAGTCGGGTGAGGCTAGTGACAGCGATATGATTTGAGGCATGTCCACTACGACCGAATGGACTTCAACCTGCTCTGACGGATTAGACGCCGTTTCTACTGGTTGAGCACTAGCGTCACTCATCGCGTAGACGATGGTGCTTATTAGCCAAAGTGCAAGCAGAGAACGTTGCATGCGGGCCTCCAATGGCAGGGCCCACCCATTGCTTACAACCACGCCGCAAAACAATCGTTCCGCCGAAGCGGCGGAAATAACGTTCTAGCGAAAAGCCTGGAACCTGGACCGTTCTTTGTTTTCAGACCCCTAAAGAGGTTCCGTGCGAGCAACCGCAGGAACGCAGCTTGGGCTTGCAGGCGACGGTAAAATGTCAGGTTTGTCAGGTCCCGCGGCGGCCCTGCATCGCCTCGGCCGGGGCCTCCGAACCATAACATTTGATAACAGGCGGAAGGCCCAATGCTCGGCCGGAAGCTCGTTCGATGCCATAGGCTCACCCCATGCCCCAAGTAGTGGAAGGGGCTGTAGAGGGCGATGGGACCGATGATTAAGGGGAGGAACCCAAACTCTCGATGACGGTCGGTCTAGCGCATGCCCTCTCTTCGGACGGCTTTTAGAACATCAGCAAATGAAGGTGACCATTGTAGGCTGCGCCTCAGCTCGGCACATGCCATGGTGAGCGCGACAGCGAGGGGCCTTGATCAAACCCCGATACACAGGTCGAACTAGCCACACATGGCGAGGTTATCCTGGAATCGTGAGTGTGTGAGCGCGATCTCCCAGCCGCTGGAGCATTGAGATGAGCCATATCAAGGAACCTGTTGGAGGGGGCATCTTCGAGTGGGTAGTGACACTCCTGTTAACCGCGTGTGCTGGACTGCTGACTGCGTGTGCTGCGCTAACGTGGATCTACCTTTCAGCCATTAGGGGAGACATCGAAAACGTTGTAGCTAACAACCAAATCGAAATCGGACGGGCCTTATTAGCTGTCAAAGAGCAGCAGGTACTGTCCAACTCGAAGTTGGATGCCGTAAGAAATGAATTGCACGCCCTCAATGAGAAGGCCGCTATAGCTGGGCGCGTAACGCCGCCCGAGAAAAATGGCTCCCCGTGATCCAAGGACCCAAGAGGACCCTCGGCCATGACTGGTGACTCTAAGCCAAAGCAAGACAACGTTGAGCCTCGCCTTGAGAAGGCTCGTAAGGCATTATTCGACACACTCGATGCTTTACGAGGCGAGACGCTTACAGCAAAGGAGGCCGACGCCGTAGCGGCAGCAATTGAAGACGAACTAATCGCGCTTCGCGTGGGGCCGCTTCTAAAACGTTAAATTGAGGATCCAATTCCAAAATAGAGGGCGGCGGCTTCGGCCGGCGCGCCTCTCTCCAGCCGGGGCTTCTCTATTGGTGGACCATCCCTAGGCAGCTTCTCTACTTCCTTGGGTAAGGTGTGGTTTTTCTGGTCTATTAAGAAGCGCTCCAAGCTGGCAACAAACTCGTAGGTTTTCGCCACGTACTGCCATTGCTGTGCCAATTCCAATAGCTGAATCTTAAACCGGAATCGGAAGCAGAATCCGCCGCTGCCTTGCAATTGGCTGTAGGCACGTCTCTCGCTCATGGCCGCGGGGATGACAGCGCTCGCTTATTGGTGGTCACGATTCACAAATCGGCTCACCTGGAAGCACAAGCCTGACTTCACCGGCAGTCAAACGACATTTGCTGGAAACAGGTGGAGTGATGACTCCGACCACCTCTACAACTTTATCTTCTGAAGGCTCTCGCATCGAGACAGCTTCGATGGCCCTTTCGTCATCATCTATCCCGACAAGGAACCACTGCTCGACGAACTGAGAATCGGCGGAGTGCTTCGTCAAGAAACGCACTACGCGCCCGGTGACTACGCTTTCATCAATTGCCATTGGCTCAGTAGCGCTCTCTTTAAAGGAAGGCTTCACCCGCGTGCTGCTTGAACGCCTTCGCCCGACGATCATAGACCTTGAGCGTGTTAATCTGCCGCCGTCGTGCTTGACCTCGTGAATCCAGTGCTCACCATCAGGCGGGTGGCGGTATGAAAATTCTCGATCTTCCAGGCGAGAGATCAACTGGGCGCCGCGACGGCCCTTAGGTCAATGGAGGGCGCCTCATGTGGCCCGAGCCTATCTGGATATGTAATAGCCGATGGCACGACCCAAAACCGAGGCCTTGCAATATTTTGACCGCGCTCGGCGCCGTGAATCCCGTCGGTGGACGAGATGACCCGGATTTTGCGATGCAATGATCCATCGAGTCTTTCTGCGCCGACCAATCAAAGCGATAGCCGTAAACTCTTTCGCGGTCGTCTCTCGTTCAATGGGTAAAGTGATACGAGTGTGGGAAGCGTTCCACCTCCAGTCCTTCATTTAAAGCGTTCACGTCGCACCGCAAAGGGAACTCCCGGGAACGCAGTGGCGACCCGCTAACTTATCTGGCTAACTGAGCTAAAGTTTGATGGCCATCGCTTTTGGGTAGTTATGTCCGCCACCGCCTTCCTACTCAACTTGTTATGGATCGTATTCGGCGGCCTATGGATGGCGCTTGGTTGGGTGATCGCAGCTATTGTCATGGCGATCACCATCATCGGCCTCCCGTGGACGCGGGCGGCCTTCAACATCGCCTCCTATACGCTACTGCCTTTCGGCCAGAAGGCAGTGTCCCGCGCTGAATATACTGGCCGCCAAGACATCGGCGCTGGACCACTTGGCGTTTTCGGCAATGTCCTGTGGTTCGTCCTGGCCGGCTGGTGGTTGGCGCTCGCGCACCTCCTCACGGCGATCCTGCTCGCCATCACCATTGTCGGCATCCCCTTCGCCTGGGCGCATTTGAAGCTCGCTAGGCTGGCGCTCTGGCCAATCGGTAAGATGATTGTTCCGGCTTAGTCTCCAAGGGGCTTCGTCGCGCCAATTTCGATGACGCCATTCTCTTTGATCGCCGGGCACACTATTTGTAACGGAATAAGGGTGCGATCGTAGAGACGCTGACCGCTTTTGGAGACGATCATGGAGATCATCCGCGACCTACTCATCTTCATCGCCGTGATGTTCGCGCTGTGCATCGTGCTCCTCGTGGTTATCTCGAAGATGCCCGACGACAATCCCCTGAAGCGCTTACTCACCGCCTTGAGCTACCGCATCGGGGCGACGCTCGCGGCGGGAGCAGTCGCCATTCCTATCGAGCCGATTCCGGGACTCGACGTATTCTATGACATAGGGGTTCCGATCGCCCTTATCTGGTATTGGTTCACGTTCTTCCGTGATGCCCTGCGGTCGTCGGGCGGGGCGTACGGTGGTCCCCGACGATCATCGAACCAGACGCAGATCGGCGTCGACG
>JAENXG010000315.1 GCA_016649675.1 Methyloceanibacter sp. | reverse complement strand
TCCTTGTGTACATGCTGTCGCCACTACCCCGGCGCAGCGGCTGGGTGGATGGTTTCGCTCGGTAGCCCAGCCGTGTCAGCCTTCCCCGAAAGGGTCATCGGGTCGGCCTGCGCATTGTCCTTTTCGAGGCTTGCTCGGCGTATCGCGGTAGGGACGGCCATTGCTGGCCGCCCCCCGCACAGATCCGGACTCGCCCGACTAAGGCATCCGGCTCCTACCTTGGGTGTCTGACGTCAAAGCGGTCGTCAGGCCAGGGATGAAGGATACGCGGCGGGGGAAGCCAGTCAGCGACCAACTTCGTCATGCGTTCCCATGTGAACCCATCTTTCTGACTGCGCCGCCGAAGCGTTCGTCGCCAGAGATCGGTCACATAATGCCGGAACGCCGAGAGCGCCCGACTGTTTGTCGGAACCGCGTAGTAGGCGAAGTGGCCAGCTACGACCTGCCTCAGCCATTTTCCCTTGCTCTGGAATTGGCTGATGCATTCTGCGCAGTAGCTCCGCCTTGATGTCCCCAAGCTTCCGCCGCATGCGGTCGCGTCGGGTCTTCCGTTGAAGCTGGAAGTTGCCGCGGCGAGATCGACCACAAATGAAGGTGAAGCCCAGGAACGCGAAGGTTTCCGGTTTTCCAAGCCCGCGCAGCTTGCGATCGTTCGCAGCAAAGCGGCCGAACTCAATCAAGCGTGTCTTGTCCGGATGGAGCGACAGTGCAAATTCCCCGAGCCTGTCATGCATCGCATCAAGGAAGCGACGTGCGTCGCCCTCATGCTCGAAGCCGACAACCAGATCGTCGGCATATCGCACGACGATCATATCGCCCCGGGCCTCCTGCCGTCTCCAGCGCTCAGCCCAGAGGTCGAAGCAGTAATGCAGGTAGATATTGGCTAGGATCGGCGAGACCACCGAGCCTTGGCCAGTTCCCCGATCATCGACTGTTACGACCCCGTCTTCGAGTATACCCGCTCTCAGCCATTTCTGGATCAGGCGGATGATGCGCTTGTCACCGATCCGATGTTCAACGAAGCGAACTAGCCAATCTTGGCTAACAGCCCCAAAGAAGTTCCGGATGTCGGCGTCAAGTATCCAGTTCACCTTTCTTGCTTTGATCGCGGTCGAAAGTGCGTCCAACGCATCATGCGGTCCTCGTCCGGGTCGGAACCCATAAGAGAAGCCGACGAAGTCGCCTTCGTAGATAGCATTGAGCACCATGACGGTCGCGCCCTGGACGATCTTATCCTCAAGCGCGGCGATCGCTAACGGCCGTTGTTTTCCATCCGCCTTGTCTATGTAGGCCCGGCGGGATGGTTGCGGCCGATAGGCTCCTCGGTGGACCCGTCCATGCAGATCCTCGATCCTGAGTTCGAGGTCCGCCTCGTAGTCGTACCACGTCATACCATCCACGCCGGGGGCGGCTTTACGCTTAAGCGCGTAGAACGCCGTCCGGAGCGTATCGATACTGATATGGTGCAGGAGCGCGGTGAACTGTTCCTTCTTCCTCTGCCTTGCGGCTTGCCGTACACGGCCCAGCGCCTGGGTCACGCGAGCCCGGCTCTGCGCCCGGTGCGTGCTTTGCTGATCCGCGTTCCCCTTGGTCCCCGGCCTTGGCTCCACCGGCTCCGCCACCGGTCGCCCGGCTTTGTTCGTCGGCTTCGTCACTACTATGCCGGAGTCAGACTTCTCTGGATCGTGCATCAACGGCTACGGCTCCTCACCTTCCCGCTACGGACCATCCGACCCAACAGGGCCTATGGCCGATCCAGAGATCTCCCGGTTCCCGCACAAGGAGCGTCCGTACATGCCAGGGTCTCAGACCACGCCGGGTCCGACGGGCGCTCGCAATAACGCGCCTGCCGATTTTGCCTTCCGTCAAGTGAACAACGTCGGCAACCGGGTTGATAACGGTTTCGCGGCTCAATGGCTGGCCTATACGCTCCCCTACCGACGCTTCGCAGACGTCCTCGCGGACGCATGCGCACGGATCGGGGGCGACGTGGGTTGCTACTCCTTCATCGCAGTGGACTTTCACCACATACTCCTTGCCAGTCTCCCGGCGCACTCACTCACGTTACGGCCCGCTGGATTGCTCAACCGCCTAAAGCGGCCTTTGTCACGAGGCTCCGGTCCTGCCGGTTACCCAGCGGAACCGCTCGTCAGCTACCAGATCAATCGACAACTCTCTGGGCGGAATCTTCCTCCACAAATGATCCGCGCCTTCGGGGCGCACTGCCAATAGGCGACATAATGCTTGTTAGTGGTGCGGCTTGATTCAGCTTGCCTCCGCGTTGGAGTGCTCGCTGAATTTCCGGCATCCGCACGATTAGCTGAACAGGGCCACAATCACCTGAATCTGATCAGCCGCTGTCGCTATGAGAGCGTCATAATTGGTTTGCCCTTGAGCTGCCGCCTTCAAAATACACTCGGCAAGATAAGCTTTTGCTGCTGGAGTTGAGTTTTCCAAGGGCACTCTTGTCATGATGTCTTCAAGAGCACTCTTCATGACCTGGATAAGCGCGGGGTCGAATTGGGGCATGGTCTCAACTCCCTCTATGGGCTTCAACCGCATTGGCTGGGTTATTGCGTTATCTTGAATGCGTGTGCCACCTGCTTTTCATGATAGTCTAAACGCAGTGCATAAAAAACCAAGGCAATGGGGAAGAAAGTTGGCCGAAGACAGTTTTTTCCAGATCACAAGATTGTGTTGCAGTAACTTTCACTTTCAATAATCGCCAGCGGTAGTCCTTCGATACCCTGCTAACATGGACATGAGCATCAGCAAGATGCGCAGTGCGTGCATTCACTATATGAGCGCAGAAGATGTGGGGTTCGCTGATTATCGACGCTTGCTTGAAATGAAAGAGGCCGTCAAACTCAACTGAGGTGGCCTTACGTCTTCTCTGGTCCGAAAGCCTCTGCCCCGCATTGCCGACACTCGTAGATTACCAGATCATACCCGCAGCGCACCAGCAGCGTTCGCAGCTTGACCTCACCGCCTATCAATCGCGTGCACATACCCGTCGCGCTGGCTTCGATGCTGCTGATCCTATTTATGTTCGGCTATGGCTTGTGGCGGCGACCGCTCGACGATCCCACGCTCCTTGCCGGCACGGCTTCGCTCGCCCTGCTTGGCAGCGCGTTTATCTGTCACGCGTTAACCCATCTTGACACCCTTACGCGCGCGCGAGGTTTTTCTAAACTATGCGTGACAGCCGACCGCCGGCCGCCATTGTGGCCACGCTTGGATCAGCTGACCCTG
>JAENXG010000297.1 GCA_016649675.1 Methyloceanibacter sp. | reverse complement strand
GATTGTCATGGGTCTCGTCGGTCTCCCGATCTATCTTTTTGCCGTTTGGTACGACGCTCTCGACAAGTTCATCGAGCTCACCAACGAGCCAGAGAACGACAAGATCGATTGGCTGGTGATTCTGTTCGTTTTCCTCGGCATTGCCGCCAAGATTTATTCCGTTCGCCGCACCATCGATTTACATCGCGAGGTCAGGCAGCGGCGGAAGGCTGAGACCGAGGCGTATCAACTTGCCCGCCATGACGTGCTCACCGGCCTTCCCAACCGCCGCTGGTTCATCGAGGATTTCGACAAATGGTCGTGCGATTTGCCGGAGGGCGAGGCTTGTGCGCTGCTCGTCGTCGACCTCGACCATTTCAAGCCGATCAACGACGTCTACGGCCATAGGCTCGGTGACGAGGTTCTCCGGGTCGTTGCCAAGCGTCTCACGCGGCTTGCGGAAGGGGGCTCTGTGGCGCGGCTCGGCGGCGACGAGTTCGGCGTCATCATGCGCTACCGCCTGGGCAGCGATGTCCCAGAGCGCTTGGCGCGGCGCATCGTCCACGAGACGTCAAAGCCGATATCGCTCGCCGCCTTGTCGCTCCAGGTTGGCGTGAGCGTCGGCGTGGCGACAAGCGATCAAAGCACCAACCGCAATGATGCGATGGCCCAACGTGACGGTGGCAATGTCGAGACCGCGCTGCGCCAGGCCGACATGGCCATGTATTGGGCGAAGGCGGAAGGACGCGGTCAATACCGCTTCTTCGATCGCGCCATGGACGAAAGTCTGCAACAGCGCATCGAGCTTGAGGCAGAAATCAAAGGCGCCGTCGAAGCAGGGCAGATCGTTCCCTACTACCAGCCGCTGGTCGACCTCGAGACCTCGGAGACGGTTGGCCACGAAGTCCTGGCGAGATGGAACCATCCCCGGCGAGGGCTGCTGATGCCCGACACGTTCATCCCGATCGCCGAGGATACCGGCACGATCGGCGAGATGACCTATGCGCTCCTGACGCAGGCGCTGCGCGATGCCAAGAGCTGGCCGCAGCATCTCTATCTCTCGATCAATTTCTCGCCGCGGCAAATCTCCGATCCATCGCTGACGCAAAGGATCCTCGACATCCTGGCGCAGGCCTCGTTTCCTCCCCATCGTCTCGTGGTCGAAATCACCGAGACGGCGGTCGTGCAGAAACTGGAAGAGACTAAGCACGTGCTCGACTCTCTCCGCCGGGTCGGCGTGCGCGTTGCGCTCGACGATTTCGGCACCGGCTATTCGGGGCTCTATCACCTGCGCGAGTTGCAACTCGACACCATTAAGATCGACCGCTCGTTCATCGGCCAGATGCTGGCGAAGCCGGAGGAGGCGAAAATCGTGAAGGCGATCCTAAGCCTGAGCCAGGCGCTTGGCCTGCACACCACGGCCGAGGGAATCGAGAACAAGCAGGTGCTGGAGCGGCTGGCGAAGCTCGGCTGCGACACGGGACAAGGCTTCCTGTTCGGAGAGCCTGAGCCGGAATCAGCCGTCAGCAAGACTTTGCGCGAGCAGGTCGGGACCACCCGCAAGATCGCCTAGCGCGGGGCGAGGATCATCACCATTTGCCGGCCTTCGAGCCGCGCCTCCGATTCCACCTTGGCGATGGTCAAGGTGTCCTGCTTGACGCGCTCAAGCAGCTTGGTGCCGAGCTCCATATGCGCCATCTCGCGGCCTCTGAAGCGCAAGGTCACCTTGACCTTGTCACCCTCCTCGAAGAAGCGGACGATCGAGCGCATCTTCACCTCGTAATCGTGGATGTCGATGTTCGGCCGCATCTTGATCTCCTTGATCTCGACGGTGCGCTGCTTCTTGCGCGCCTCGGCGGCCTTCTTCTGCGCCTGATATTTGTATTTGCCGTAGTCCAGAATCTTGCAGACCGGCGGCTCGGAGTTGGGGGCAATCTCGACGAGGTCGAGCCCAGCGGCGACCGCGAGTGCAAGCGCCTCGGTCGTGGTGACCACGCCGAGATTGGTGCCACCCGCGTCGATAAGCTGGATGTTTGGGATGTCGATGCCCTCGTTGACACGGGGGCCTCCCCGATCGGGGGTAAGCTTCTGCGGCCGTCTTACGATGTCTCGCTCTCCTCTTCTCGAACAGCGGCAGCCTCGCAAACGCGAGGCGTTGCCGCTCTTCCGATGACGCTAAGCCCTACAGGGCCTACAGGATGGGAAATGGACCTTAAAAGTCAAGCCGCGCCTTCCGGCCCGGTATCAGACCCCGTCATGCGCCGTCGCCCATTGAGGCTGCCTCGTATAAGGGCGGATGCGCGAACAGCTCCGCCAAATTGGTGCCGAGCAGCTCGTCATAGACGGCAAGCGTCTTCACTTGCATCTGTGACAGCGCGAACGCGGCGTTGACCCGGACGCTGGCGCGGCGACCGATCTTGGCCCGCTCTTCAGGCGAAAGCGCAAGCGCAAGGCGCAGCCGGTCGGCAAGCGCCGTCACATTGCCCGACGGCACGAGCCATCCCGTGAACCGCTCATCGTCTTGCTCGGCCGAGACGATGGTCTCGGGCAACGCGCCAAGATCGGAGACGATGACGGGGCAGCCCATGGCTTGCGCCTCGATGCTCGTCCGGCCGAAGGTCTCGGCCACGAGCGAGGGGATTAGCGCGACATAGGCAGCGAGAAAGGCGACCGGCATGTCGCTGCAATGGCCGACGAGGCGTACCTTGTCGCCGAGGCCGTGCTGCGCGATGAGATCGATCAGCTCCTGCCGGTAGGCCTCTTTCGCATGGGCGTCGCCCGCAAAGATGATCACGGCGCCGTCGAGCGCGCCTTGGCGGTTGAGCCGCGCCGCGGCTTCGATGGTTTGCCGGTGACCCTTGAGCCCCGTGAGGCGCGCTGCCTGGAGCACGATCCGAGTGTCGGGCGAAACCTCCCAGCGCTCCTTGAGCCGCGCCACCGGGCCGGGCGGTACCACGAGAGGATCGAAGGTCGCCGCGTCGATACCCCGATAGATCACCCGGATGCGCTCCCGCGCCACGTGTTGCCGCGCGGCGATCAGCTTGGCGGTGTAGAGGGAGTTGGCGATGACGCGGTCGCCTCTTCCCATGACGCTGTTATAGGCGGCCTTGAGGGGCCCGCGATTGCCGTAGGCGCCGTGATAGGTGGTGACGAAAGGGCGCCCGGTGCGGCGTGCGGCGAGCAACGCGCTCCATGCCGACGCCCGGCTCCGGGCATGCACGAGATTGACGCCGCGCTCCTCGATCAGGCGCCTCAGCCGACGGGCATTGGCGAGAATGGTGAACGGATTCTTGCTGGCCACGGGAAGCGTCACGATCTCGCCGCCGGTTTGACGGATGGCGGTTGCCAGCCGGCCCCCTTCGGTGGCAACGAGGGCTCTAGCGCCGGCGCGGGTGAGCGCTTCGGTGATCTCCACGGTCGCCTGCTCGCTGCCCCCGGTATCGAGGCGCGGCACGACCTGCAATATGGTCACCTCTGCCAT
>JAENXG010000188.1 GCA_016649675.1 Methyloceanibacter sp. | reverse complement strand
GACGCCGAGGAGATCTACGCGCTGGCAAAAGAGATGGCCTGATGACGCAGATCAAGGACACCGCCATCGAGCCGTTTCTTGATGCGCTGGCAAGCAGCGGGGCGACGCCCGGGGGCGGCAGCGCCGCCGCCATCATCGGCGCCATGGGCGCAGCTCTCGTCAGCATGATGTGCAACCTCACCATCGGCAAGAAGAAGTACGCCGACGTCGAAGCCGAGATGAAGACGGTGCTCGGCAAGGCCGAGGTGCTTCGCCACAAGTTGACCGGCATGATCGAGGACGACGTCAAAGCCTTCGATGCGGTGATGGGCGCCTATGGCATGGCGAAGGAGACCGACGCCGACAAGGCCGCCCGCGATAAGGCGATCCAGGCCGCGCTCAAGCAGGCGACCGAGGTTCCCATGCGCTGCTGCCACGCCGCGCGCGAGGTGATCGACCTGGCCGCGGTTGCGGCGGATAAGGGCAATCTCAACGTGATCTCGGACGCGGGCGTCGCCGTGCTCGCAGCTTATGCTGCACTGCGAAGCGCGGCCTTAAATGTTTTCACCAATGCGAAGATTATTACGGACAAGACTTTTGCCGAGGCTAAGCTCAAGGAGTTGAATGGGCTCTTGGCCGGGGCCGAAGGCGCAACAGAGAAGGCCTATGGAGTCGTCAAGGGCAAGCTGAGCTAACAGCTTCCCCTAAGAAGGCCCGGGGCCACAAATAAAAGGGAGGAAGACGTGGACGTCCACGAGTATCAAGCCAAGGAATTATTGGCTACCTTCGGCGTGCCGGTGCCCAAGGGCGCCGTCGCCTTCAGTCCCGATCAGGCGGTTTACGCCGCAACCGAGCTTGGCGGCTGGAGCTGGGCGGTGAAGGCCCAGATCCACGCGGGCGCGCGCGGCAAGGCCGGGGGCATCAAGATCTGCAAGACCTATCACGAGGTCCGCGACGCCGCGCAGAGCCTGCTCGGCAAGCGCCTCGTCACGATCCAGACCGGGCCCGAAGGCAAGCCCGTGCAGCGGGTCTATATCGAGGTCGCCGAGCCGTTCGACCGCGAGCTCTATCTCGGCTACGTGCTCGACCGCAAAGCGGAGCGCATCCGCGTGATCGCCTCGCAGCGCGGCGGCATGGATATCGAGGAGATCGCCAGGACCGAGCCCGAAGCCATCCTGCAGGTGGTGGTCGAGCCGGCCGTGGGCTTGCAAGCCTTTCAGGCGCGCGAGCTCGCCTTCCAGCTCGGGCTTAGCATCAAGCAGGCGCAAAGCGCGGTCTCGACAATCATGAATGCCTATCGCGCCTTCCGCGACTGCGACGCCACCATGCTCGAGATCAATCCGCTGGTGGTCGCCAAGGACGACCGCGTGCTCGCGCTCGACGCCAAGATGTCGTTCGACGATAACGCGCTGTTCCGCCGCCACAACGTGGCCGACATGCACGATCCCTCGCAGCAGGACCCGCGCGAGGCGCAAGCCGCCGAGCACAATCTCAACTATATTGGGCTCGATGGCGAGATCGGCTGCATCGTCAACGGTGCGGGCCTCGCCATGGCGACCATGGACATGATCAAGCATGCCGGCGGCACACCGGCGAACTTCCTCGACGTGGGCGGCGGCGCGTCGCCGGAGCGCATCGCGACGGCGCTCAAGCTCGTCCTGTCCGACACCAAGGTCAGGGCCGTGCTCGTCAACATCTTCGCCGGCATCAATCGCTGCGACTGGGTGGCGAAGGGTGTGGTGCAGGCTTGCGAGACGGTGGACGTGAAGGTGCCGCTGGTCGTCAGGCTCGCCGGAACCAATGTGGAAGAAGGGCAGAAGATCCTGGCAGAGAGTGGGCTCAAGCTCATCACCGCCGACACCTTGGCCGAAGCGGCCAGCAAGGCCGTGGCGGCGTGCCAAGCATCGCCGCGCGTTGCGGCTTAAAGCCTGCAATCGGGAGAGAAACGTCATGAGCATTCTGATCGATGAAACCACGCCGGTCCTTGTCCAGGGCATGACCGGTGACAAGGGCACCTTCCACACCAAGGAGATGGTGGCCTACGGCACCAATGTGGTCGGCGGCGTCACGCCCGGGAAGGGTGGCGGCACCCATCTCGGCCTGCCGCTGTTCAACACCATGAAGGAAGCCGTCAAGCAGACCGGCGGAACCACGAGCATCACCTTCGTGGCTCCCGCCTTCTGCGCCGACGCCATCATGGAGGCGGCCGATGCCGGCATCAGGCTGATCTGCTCGATCACCGACGGCATCCCGGCGCAAGACATGATGCGGGTGAAGCGCTACCTGATGCGCTATCCCAAAGACCGGCGGCCGATGCTGGTCGGGCCGAACTGCGCCGGCATCATCAGCCCGGGCAAGGCCATGCTCGGCATCATGCCCGGGCATATCTACCTGCAGGGCACGGTCGGCGTCATCTCGCGCTCGGGCACGCTCGGCTATGAGGCTGCCTCGCAGATGAAGGCCAAGGGCATCGGCATCACCACCAGCGTCGGCATCGGCGGCGATCCGATCAACGGCTCATCGTTCCTCGACCACCTCGCTCTGTTCGAGGAGGACCCCGAGACCGAGGCGGTGCTGATGATCGGCGAGATCGGCGGCCCGCAAGAGGCGGAAGCCTCGGCCTGGATCAAGGACAACATGGCGAAGCCGGTGATCGGGTTCGTGGCGGGGCTCACTGCGCCCAAGGGACGGCGCATGGGCCATGCCGGCGCCATCATCTCTGCGGCCGGCGACAGCGCTGCCGAGAAGGCCGAGATTATGCTCTCCTGCGGGCTCACTGTGGCGCCCAATCCAAGCGAGTTCGGCTCGACCGTGGCAGGGGTGCTTGCCGCGCGCACGGAGCGCCGGGCCTTCGCGTGAGCGGAAGCGGCGGCACGTCGGACGGCCTGTTGTTGGGTCTTCAGGGTTGCCAGAGGGGCGCTTGCACGCGCCACTCATGACGTGCACCGTGGGCGACCTTGCGCTAAGGAAAGCGGGCGGGTAGGCGCATGCGCGCCCGGCCAAATCGATGCGAAGCCGATCGTCCCGGTCGGGAGTACGCAAGTCTGCCATGAATGAGGAGCTCAAACAGCCGCCCCTCGCGACCGAGCCTCCGCTCGCGCTTTTGAGCGGCACCTCGGCCAAGGCCGCGTCAGATATTCTGTTTCAGCTTCTGCTCGAGGTGGTGCGCCAGCATCAGCCCGAGATCGAGCCCGTGCTCATCGGCGGCGCCAACATCTTGGGCTTCACGCCGGAGCTGATGGCGCGAGCGCTGCAGGCGCAAGGCATCTGGTTCCAGCTCCTGTCCATCGCCGAGCAGAACGCCGCTATGCGCCGGCGCCGGCAGATCGAGCGGACGCGCGGGCGGGACGCGCTGCGCGGCACCTTCGCCCATGTGCTGGCCGAGGCCGCGCGCGACGGCATCAGGCCCAAGGACATCGAGACGCTGCTCTCGGGCTTGCGCATCAGGCCGGTGATCACGGCGCACCCGACCGAGTCGAAGCGGGTCACCGTGCTCGAGAAGTACCGCAAGATCTATCTCCTCTTGCGCGAGCTCGAAATGCCGCGCTGGACCGAGCGCGAGCGCACGGCGATCCTCAACGAGTTGCGCGACCAGATCGAGCTCGTGTGGATGACGGGCGAGCTGCATCTGGAGAAGCCGACCGTCGAGCACGAGGTCAGCCGCGGGCTTCACTTCTTCGAAGAGAGCCTGTTCGAGAGGGCGCCGGAGATGCTCGCCCTGCTCGAGGGCGCGCTCGAGCAATATTATCCGGGCGAACGTTTCGAGCTGCCGCCCTTCTTCCAATTCGGCTCCTGGATCGGCGGCGACCGCGACGGCAATCCGTCCGTCACCACGCGCGTCACCGCCTGGACCTTGCGCCAGAATGCGTTTGCCGCCTTGCGCCATTACCGGGACCGCATCGTCGAGCTGGCGCAGGCGCTGTCCATCACCGAGCGGGCGTTGCCGGCGCCGCCGAGCTTCCGCGCCGAGCTCGCTCGCGAGCTCGAGGCAAGCGGCGAGGCGGCTTCGATCGCCACCCGCAATCCCGGCGAGCCCTATCGCCAATATCTCACGCTCATTCTGCGCAAGCTCGACGCCACCATCGCCCGCATCGAGGGCCAGGACATTGGTGGCCCGGGGGCCGCTTACGCCAACGCCGACGAGCTGATCCAAGACTTGCGGGTCATCGAGACGGCGCTGGCGGAGGCGCAGAGCCCTTCCATCGCCGCCAATCTCGTGCGGCCGGTACGCCAGGCGGTCGAGATCTTCCGCTTCTCGACGGTTCGGCTCGACCTCCGCGAGAACACGACCCGCACCACCTCAGCGCTGCAGTCGCTGTGGTGGGCGACGGCGGGGCACGGCGACGACACTCCTCCTGAGCTTGGGGGCCGCGAGTGGCGGGTGTGGCTCTTGCGCGAGTTGGCGCGGCCGCACACCGGCCCGCGGCTGATCCCTGAGCTTCCGGCCGAGGACGCCGATCTGATCGCGCTCTTCAGGCAGGCGGGCGACGTGCGGCGCGGGCTCGACCGCGACGCCATCGGCAGTTTCATCCTCTCCATGACGCGCTCGGTCGAGGACATTCTCGGCGCCTATCTCCTGGCCAAGGAGGGCGGCGCCTTTCTCGATACGGCCGGCACCGAGATCTGCGCCATCCCCATCGTGCCGCTGTTCGAGACCATCGCCGATCTCCGCGCGGCGCCCGCCATCATGCGCGAAGCGTTGGCCGTCCCGCTCGTCCGCCGCAGCACGCACTGGCAGGGCAATGTGCAGGAGGTGATGATCGGCTATTCCGATTCCAACAAGGACGGCGGCTTCGTTGCCTCGAACTGGGAGCTCGCCAAAGCGCAGTCGAACCTGACTCGCGTCGGCGGCGACGCCGGTGTCGACATTGCCTTCTTCCATGGACGCGGCGGCTCGGTGAGCCGGGGCGGGGCGCCGACCGGACGCGCCATCGCGGCGCAGCCGGCGGGCTCGATCAGAGGCCGCTTCCGCGTCACCGAGCAGGGCGAGGTC
>JAENXG010000347.1 GCA_016649675.1 Methyloceanibacter sp. | reverse complement strand
GCGACGGAAGCCGATCTCATCGAAGACTGGAAGGCCGTCCACGAGATGGTGCATCTCGCACTGCCGGACGTGGATGACTCGCATCTATGGTTGGCCGAGGGTCTTGCCGTCTATGTCGAATCTATTGCCCGGGTCCAGGCCGGCGACCTAACGGACCAAAAGATTTGGGGTGATTTCGTCCGAGACATGCCGCAGGGCTTGCCGCAGGCCGGCGACCGCGGTCTCGATCACACGGCCGACCTGGGGACGCACCTATTGGGGAGGCGCGATCTTCTACCTGCTGGCTGACGTCGAGATCCGCAAACGCACCCGCAATCGAGTAGGGTTGCAGCAAGCGCTACAGGGCATCCTCGCCGCTGGGGGCAATCACGAGCAAGATTGGCCCATTCAACGAATTTTGAGCGTTGCCCGATAAAGCGACGGGAGTCACGGTACTATCCGATCTCTACGAGAAAATGCGCGCGAAACCTTATGCCCCGGATCTCGACGCGCTGTGGCGTGACTTGGGCATTTCCCGCGATGGCCGGGTAACGTTCGACAATGACGCCGTCCTGGCGCCCATCCGGCGCGCCATCACAGCGACGCTCTCGCGCTAGGCTCATCAGGAGAAATGGACGTTGCTGATGTCGATTGACACCATCAACGGCTCAAGGTTTGGCCTGCGGTCGGCCCCGCTTGTGTAGGCAAGACGCCTGCTCGGCAGGCGAACTCCGAACGGCGTAACCGAGGAGCGCTCCTGTTTGGCTGCTTCTTGCGTCGATCTTTCGCATCGGTCCCCGCTCGGCGTTCGACGGTGCCAGGATCGAGACGGACGCTCTTTACGCCAGCGCCAAGATCTCCTCGATGCTGAGATGGCCGGGGACCACGGTGATCGGGACCGGAAAGTGGCCGGCCAGCCTGCCGTCCGCAAGAATGGAAACGAGTGGGCCCGGACCGGAAGGGTCTTTAGAGGCGCCGAGCACGAGCACGCCGATATCCTGGTCTTCCTCGATCAGCTTGGTGATCTCCTCGGCCTTCATCCCCTCGCGCACGATCTCCTCGGGCGCAAAGTCCTCGAAGCCCATGGCCCGGAGCTTGAGGCCGAACAGACGGAACACGGCCTTGGCCTTGCTGTGTCCTTCATCGCGCGCGACCTCTTCGACGCCGAGCCATTGGAAATCCATGTCGGGCTCGATGACGTAAAGGAGCGCAAGCTGGCCGCCGGTGCGCTGCGCGCGGCTGGCGGCGAAGGCGAGCGCGCTCTCGCATTCAGGAGTCTCGTCGACGACGACGAGGAATTTGCGCCGGTGACCGTCGGCGAAAATCTGCCGCTTCTTGCGGGAGCTGGCGGTCCCGGCGGGATGGGCCTTCTTGGGCTCGGCAGGCTTGCTCTTCTTGGCCATGCGGACATGCTGCCATCACTCCGTGTCGCCAACAAGGACGTGGAAGCGTGACCCTTAGGCGAGGTCGATGGCGTAGCGCTTGAGGTCCTTGAGGGCGACGATCTCGAGCGTCGCCTCATGCGTCGCGCCGAGAATGACCCGCGGCGCGCTGCCCGCCTCCAAAGCCTCGCGCCAGCGCGCGGCGCACAGGCACCAGCGGTCGCCGGGCTTCAGCCCCGGGAAGTCGAAGTCTGGCTGCGGTGTCGAAAGGTCGTTGCCGCGCGCCTTGGAGAAGGCAAGGAACTCCGCCGTCACCTCGATGCAGACCGTATGCAGCCCATGATCCTCGGGGCCGGTGTGGCAGCAGCCTGAGCGATAGAATCCGGTCAGCGGCCGGTCAGAGCAGCTTTGCAGCGGCTCGCCATAGACGTTCCGCTGCACCGACATCGGCTGTTGAGCGCGCTCCTGCATGGCGGCGATACTGCCCTATACGCGCGCGGAGGTGAAGCGTCAGCGATGCGAGGCGTCGGTTTTGCCGGCGCTCCTTCTCGATGCAATCTTTCCTTAGGCGTGTCCCAAGTGTCACAGGTTTCTGGCGGAAACCCTTTATAGTGGCTTTTAGAAATGACTGGGAACGGGGGATCATCCATGCGTCTCTTACTCGCTTGCGCCATCATCATCACAGCTACCATTGGCCTCGGCGGCTGCTTCGGCCACCACGAGAAGGCTGTGGCCACTCAGCCGCTGAAACTTGGCTAGATGACGACGCGATAGCTTCGGAATTACCGAATCTCTGCGGCACTGCCAAAGCCTCGGTCGGGTCTCCCGGCCGGGGCTTTCTATAACGGGGCTGCAGCATCTGAGGGGCGTCGGCTTCAGCCGGCGCGGCCTCTCTCATTCGCCCCCCTCGGGCTGCGCCAGCGCCAAGCTGGCTTCCTAATTCGAGTCCCCTTTTCGGTCTCCCGCCGTGGGCGCCATATTTTGGGGAACTGTTGCATCGTTGCGCTAGTCCGCCTCCGCCTGGCGCACCTAACTTGTGGTTGTGGCGGAAGGTGAGCGCGCGGCTGAGCGCGCCGGGCCCACACGGGGGTGACGGGCCGCATGCTTCGAGATGCCAACTTCGTCACGCGCGTGCGGTAATTCGCCATGTCTATGCTTCTCGTCGGTGGCAAAGCCGGTATGCGCGCTTGAATTGAGCAAGCTCATGTAGGCTAAGGTGAAATCCCTCGGCAATTTCCTTAAGAAACAGCTCCGGCATATTCGGCGACCAACCTCTCAGATGGCAACACGTGGCTATAATGACGGGTCGTATCGCGTCAGCAGACGCTGTTCCTTCGGCCGCTAGCCGTTTTCTACTTATAAGAGCCTGGGGGAATGGCTTTTGGTCCGACATCTGCCACGTTCTTGGCTCGCTTCTTCTCGCCGAGATTAGCGGCCGCATCCCGGTAACCCATTTGGGCGAGGAAAGTCGGTTTGCCGTCGATGGCAACCGCGACGCCTTCACCGCTTATTTTGAGCCGCTGTCAGGCGTCACGGCCGAGGACCTT
>JAENXG010000582.1 GCA_016649675.1 Methyloceanibacter sp. | reverse complement strand
TTCAGTTGGTACCCCAACGTGATCGCCATCGGCCCCGCCGGCTCCTGGCCGTTGTGGTCGTTGCGAACCATCATCTTCTACGGCCTCTCCGTCGTCCTCTGGCTCAGTTATTTCTACGCCTTCTTCAGGCTGCGCCGATCGAGTGCGCCGGTGCGTGATCGCAACCCCGATCGTGGGTAGGCTTGTCGGCGGGCAACTTTGGGATTTTGATGCAGAAGAGTTGACGTACTCTTCTGCCGATATCGAAGGTGCCATTCACTGGGTCTGAACACTTTGAGCTTACCCCCGCGCTTATTAGGGAGCTTCGCAAGGCGGTAGAAAAACAGCAGCGCTGATGGCCATGCCGGGATTATGCCCAGCCGCATTACATCGGGCCGGTGTATTCGGACGCATGCCCCTTGTTTTCACCGTCTCTTCCCACTGCTCAACGTACTGCTCCGCTTCATCCTCCACCCGGTTGCGGCCTTCGCCATTCATTGTTGACAGTTCGCCACAGCCAAGTTCGCGTGCCACCAATGCACAAATCTCATCAAACTTTTTAGCCCTTTCGGCATAGAGGAGTTCGAGTTTCGTCATGGCTCCAATCCCCCTTTTCTGCTGGCGATGCAAACGCTGGGCGAGCCGCAAGAGGTGCGCTGGTTCAATTTGCTCTCCGCGGTCGCCGCAGGCGCGCTCGGACCCGGGCTTGCGCTGACCGCAATAGCATTAGCTGTCTTCAACAAGCACCTCTTGATTGCAGTGGTGATTGCAGCGTCCGCGCTCGTCATTTACGCGATGCCCTTGATCGCCTTCATGATCCCATCGCCATCTATGGCTTTTAGTCATGCCCGCGTGAGGCATCGGCTCGCCATTGGTGAGGGGCCAGAACTTCTGGACGGCTCAATAGATTGGGTACCTCTTCGGGGGAGGCGGAGGACTCTAACGCTCAAATGAGAACGAGAGAGATTGTCGAGAGCATGGGTAGCCCTATTCGCCTAACAACGGCTCATGGTCACGTTTTGTGTCGATCGCATGCCGATAGCCGCTGCAGCTCCCGATGAAAGGTCCAGCGCGATACCTGGCGTGAAGGGTCCGCGGTCATTCACTCGAACCGCAACCTTGCGCCCAGTCTGAGGATTGCCAATCACGAGACAGGTGCCGAAGGGAAACGACTTGTGTGCGGCGGTCATGCCACCGGGATTGAACGCTTCGCCGGAGGCCGTGCGATGTCCCCGAAGTTCGTTTCCGTACCACGTGGCACGTACCACTTGAGCAAAAGCCGGCGTCGCTAAGGAAGTTAGAATCAACGTAATCGACGCGATGCGCTTCATCGTGATCTTCTCCGTCTGCTTGTTGAAGGTTGTCAGGAACCGACGATGATTCGAGTCAGTCTGGGGCGCTTCAGCGCAGCACCAAGCTAAGGAAAAAGAGGGCGGAAAGTCGGCTGGGAAAGGGCCATTGATGGGCCATTTAGCGATGGCCGCAATGTTAGCGGACAGGCCGCGCGACGGAATGACGTGGTGGCTTTTTCAGTTAC
>JAENXG010000041.1 GCA_016649675.1 Methyloceanibacter sp. | reverse complement strand
TGGATGAATCGGGCCACATGGACGCGCTCGGCCTGGCCTGGATCGGCATGATGGCGAAGGACGACAGCCCATTCATTCTGCAAAAGGCCGGCGGGCTTCAGGGCATCTTCTGCTACATCGCCTTTGCGCCGACGCGCAACGCGGCAGTGTTCATCGCCATCAACAAGTTCGACTTCAGCGCCGCGTTCACCATGGGTCAGTTTGCCAATGAGCTACTGGCGACCACGGCGCCACGCTGAGACTTTTCCCGGTGGTGGGCTACTTGTCGCCGGCAGGGGGCAAGTGAGCCGCGAAAAACCTGAGCGCCGCATCGCCGACCTCCGCGTGGATCTTGGCGCGATCAACGCCCGGCGCATCGACGCAGGCCTCGGGAAATTCGTCTCGGCCTTCGTCCTCGCACTCGTTGACAAAGATCTCATGGTCGACCTTGCCGGGAATGATGTTGAGCTCAGCATTCGGGATGTATTGCGCCGCGAACTCGGCGTTGTCCTTGGGCGGGGTCTGGGTGTCGCCGGCGCCGACGGTAATGTAGGTAGGGATCGTCAGCTCCCGTAATCCCACCTCGTCCATGCCGAACGCGTTGATGATCCCAGGCGCCATGGCAAAAGCGGCTTTGACCCGGGCATCGCGAACATTGAGTGCCGGCGTCGCATCGAGCGGGAGCTCTTGGCGCAGATATTCGGGCACCATCCCATTGTTGCGCCAGCCCTGCTGAAAGGCGAGATACTTGTCGGCATTGACCTTGGCGCCGCCGATCCACAGCGAGGTAAAGCCGCCTTGCGAATGGCCGGCGATCCCGATGCGGTCGGGATCGATATATTTCCCCCAGACCGGGTCATTGAGCAGGAAGCTGATGGCAAGGCCGATATCGACCGGGCGTTGCCAGAGCTTGTTGGCCAGATAGGCGATCGTCGCATCGTAGGTGTTGGCACGGTAGTGGTAGGGGGCGGCCACGATATAGCCGTGCGCGGCGAGGACCTCAGCGAACCAGGCATAATAGAGGGGATTGCTGCCGCGCCCGTGGGAGAACATCACCAGCGGATATTTCTTGTCCGTGGGAGCGATCTCCGCGTCCTGGTAAAGGTGCAGATTGGCGAAGAACGGCATGACGAGCGGGGTTGCCGAACTGTCCTGCGGCCGAGCCGGATAGAACATCGCAAAAGCCACGTGGCGGTGGTTGTCTTTGGGATCGACGAACTCGATCTGCTTCATGCCCACGGAATAGGTCTGATCGGCGTGCGCAGCTCCCGTGAAGCTCAGGTTCAGCGCGAGGGCGAGAAGCACACCGCAAAACGCCGCAATGCGAAGCATTCGCCCCTCAAAGGGATGGTTAGGCGGCGTGGGAGGACGCTTCGTCTTCGGTGAGGACCGCATAAAGGGCGGCAGCGTCCTTGGAGGCCCTGAGCTTCTCCACCGCACTCCCCTCGCGCAAGAGACGCGAGATGCGGGCGAGCGCCTTCAGATGGTCGGCGCCGGCCCCTTCCGGTGCCAGCAGCAGAAACACGACATCGACCGGCTCGCCGTCGACGGCATCGAAGTCGATCGGCTCGACAAGCCGCGCAAAGATGCCGACGATGCGCTTCAGCCCTGCGAACTTCCCATGGGGAATGGCGATGCCCTGGCCAAGGCCGGTCGAGCCAAGCCGCTCGCGCTGCAACAGAACGTCGAAGATGTAGCGCTCCTCGAGCCCGGTGAGACGGGCAGCGCGGGCCGAAAGCTCCTGCAGAAGCTGCTTCTTGTTCTTCACCTTGAGCGAGGGAACAACAGAATCGGGGGAGATGAAATCACCTAGATGCATCTGCCACCATCCAATTAAGCGAGCGACCGGGCGGAATCCGCCTAGCGTCGCTTGCGCGCCTTCTTACCCGCGGGATCGATCCAGCCGATATTGCCGTCCTCCCGGCGGTAGACCACGTTGATCTCCCCGTGGCTAGCGTTGCGGAAGACGACAAAGGGCTGATCGGCCAAGTCCATCTGCATCACAGCGTCGCTGACGGCCATCTCGTGCACCACGGTTTCGGCCTCGGCAATGATGATCGGATTGTCCTCATCGCGTTCCTCGTGCTCCTCTTGCGAGGCTTGGATGACATAGGACGCCCCCGCCGTCTGCTTGTGCGGGGTGTCGCCATCACCATGCCGGTTGAGCCTCCGCTTGTAGCGGCGCACCCGCTTCTCGAGCCGTTCGCAAGCAAGATCGGCGCTCCGATAGGCGTCAGGCGCCACGCCATGGGCCTCGAGACTCATGCCCTGCCACAAATGGATCGTGCAATTGGTGCGGAACCCCCCGTGCTCCTTCTCGATGCGCACATGGCCCGTCGGTGCGCGCCCGATGAACTTCTCGACAGTGTTTACGACGCGCTCCTGGACGTAACTGCGCAACGCCTCTCCGACGTCCAGATTCTTTCCGGTAACTTGTATCATCGCCCTAGGGAAGACTGTCGAAAGACCCTATCTTGACCCGCGCTTCCAGGGGGCGCATGCCGCTTTTCGAGTGGGCCTGCTCTCGCCCGGCGAACTAACGCCCTGGGCCCAACATCGTTCGGCCTCCACCGCGGGGCCGGAAGCTAGACCCCCACTCTAAAGGTGTCAAACCATCAATTTCAGGTCTGCCTCTTTACACGATTCCCGTTTCCAGCCAATGGCTTAGCAGTGCCTCAAGGGCTTGCGCCATGGGCGATGCGCTTGAGCCGCCGCCGCTGCACCGAGGAGGGAATGCGCAGCGCCTCGCGGTATTTCGCGACCGTCCGGCGGGCGATGTCGATGCCGTCGCCTTTCAGCCGCTCGACGATCTTGTCGTCGGATAGCACGTCGCTCGCGGCCTCAGCCTCGATCATCTCGCGAATGCGGTGACGCACGGCCTCGGAGGAATGGGCATCGCCGTCCGCAGTCGCGGCGATCGACGAGGTGAAGAAATATTTGAGCTCGAACAGGCCGCGATTGGTCGCCATGTATTTGTTGGAAGTGACGCGGCTGACCGTCGATTCATGCATGGAGATGGCGTCGGCTACGGTCTTCAGGTTCAACGGCCGCAAATGCCGCACCCCGTGGGTGAAGAAACCGTCCTGCTGGCGCACGATCTCCTGCGCCACCTTGAGGATGGTGCGGGCGCGCTGGTCGAGGCTCTTGACCAGCCAATTGGCGGTCTGCAGGCAGTCGACGAGATAGCTCTTGTCCTCCTTGCGCGTCGTCGATTTGGAGACGGTCGCGTAATAGGACTGGTTGACGAGGACGCGCGGCAGGGTGTCGCTGTTCAGCTCGACGTGGAAGGAGCTGTCGGGAAGCACGCGCACGAGCACGTCGGGCACGATCGGCTGCGACGGACTTGAGCCATATTTCAGCCCGGGCTTCGGGTTCAGCCGCTTCACCTCCTGGATCATGTCGCAGATGTCCTCGTCGGACACCCGGGCCGCGCGCTTGAGCGCCGGCAGGTCGTGGGCGGCCAGGAGGTGCAGGTTCTCGATCAAGGCCGCCATCGCCGGGTCGCAGCGGTCCTGCTCCTTCAGCTGAAGCATGAGGCATTCGCGCAAGTCGCGGGCAAACACGCCGCACGGCTCGAAGCCCTGCATCACGTGAAGCGTCTCCTCGACAAGCTCGAGCGGTGCGCCGAGGAGATCGGCGAGCGCGGTCAGCTCGCCGCGCAGATAGCCCGCCTCGTCGGTCATATCGATGAGGTGGTGGCCGATCAGCCGTCTGGGAGGATCGGCGAAGGCAAGAACGAGCTGGTCGGTAAGATGGTCGCGCAGCGTTCGCTGCTCGGCCACGTAGGCCTCGAGATTGGGGTCGTCGCCGCCGCCGCTACCCGCTCCCGTGGCGAGCACCGTCCAACCGGAGTCCTTGAGGGCGCCCGGGGTGAAGGCGTCGCTATCGGGAAATGCATCTTGCGGCTCGGCATCGAGGTCGTCGCTGCGTCCCTTGCTGGCCTCGAGATCCATCCATTCGCCGTCGTCGCCGCGCTCCGCCTCGCTTTCGGCCGGGAGGCTCTCGCCCGCGGCGCCGGTTGCCTCGGGCCGCTCCCCCTCGTCCCTGGAGGCGGTTGCGGCGACCGGATCGACGGCGGGCTCGGGCACGGCGGCCGCCTCGTCGGGCTCGGCGCGCTCGAGCAGCGGATTGCGCTCAAGCTCGGTCTCGACGAAAGTTGCCAGCTCCATGTTGGAGAGTTGCAGCAGCTTGATCGCCTGCTGCAGCTGCGGCGTCATCACCAGGCTGTGGGACTGACGGAGCTCGAGCTTAGTGGTGATCGCCATTATCGAACTCACTCGCGATCAGCGGCTCAGATCCTGAACTGGTCGCCGAGATAGACGCGCCGCACGTCCTCGTTGTTGATGATCTCGTGGGCGGTGCCGTGGGTTAGCACCATGCCGTCATGGATGATATAGGCGCGGCTGACGAGGTCGAGCGTCTCGCGCACATTATGATCGGTGATGAGCACGCCGATGCCGCGCTGGGTCAGATGCCGCACGAGCGCGCGGATGTCGTTAACGGCGATCGGGTCGATGCCGGCGAACGGCTCGTCAAGCAGCATGAAGGACGGACGCGTGGCGAGAGCGCGGGCGATCTCGACGCGGCGGCGCTCACCGCCGGACAGCCGCATGGCCGGCGAGGTCCTCAGCCGCGTGATGCGGAACTCCTCGAGCAGCGCGTCGAGCTGGAGCTGACGCTCGGCCTTGTTGGGTTCGACCGTCTCGAGCACCGCGAGAATGTTCTCCTCCACGGTCAGCCCCCTGAAGATCGAGGCCTCCTGGGGCAGGTAGCCGACGCCGAGCCGCGCCCGGCGGTACATCGGCAGCTTGGTCACGTCGCGGCCGTCGATCTTGATCGAGCCCTCGTCAGCCGGGATCAGGCCCGTGATCATGTAGAACACGGTCGTCTTGCCGGCGCCGTTCGGGCCCAAGAGCCCGACCGCCTCGCCGCGGGAAAGCTCGAGGCTGACGCCGCGAACGACGGTGCGTTTCTTGAAGCTCTTGACGACGCCAGTGACGGTCAGCCGGCCAACGCCCGGCTCGGACCGCGGGCCCGGCGATTGGATGGGCGGCGCCGCAGGGACGGCCCCTCCTGGTGCGGCGACTGCCTGGCGGCCTGGGAACGACAGCAATTTGCCCACTGACCCCTTCCGCTCGTTCAGTTGAAGCTCCGGCCGGTTAACATTTCATAGGGTCCCTGGAGCGTCTCAGGGTTGGTGACCCGGAACAAGCGACCAAGGCGATTCTTCCTTTGCGGGCTTGCCGCCGTCTGCCGCTTCTGCGCTTGCGCTTGCCGCCGCGCCCTGGTCGTCGGCGGCAGGCTCGGCATTGCCGGATGCCTCGCCCGCAGGCGCCGCCGCCGTCGCTCCGCCCGCAGAGCCCGCATCGCCCGACTTGGGATCGGCAGGCTTGGCAGTTTTGGCGTCAGCGCCTTCCTGCTTCGGCATGAACAGCGCACGGATACGGCCCCCAGCCGCGGTATTGCCCGTGTTCTCGAACCGGCTTTCGCCCGTCGTCAGATCGATGACCAGACGGTCACCCTTTAGCACATTCTTGCCTTGCGTTAACACCACATTGCCGCCCACGGTTACCATGTGCGACGGCACGTCGTAGATGGCCCAGTCGCTGGTGGTCGTCTGGTCCTTGTCGCTGTTGATGATGACGTCGCCCTTGGCCTCGATCTTGGAGATCTGGGTGCCGTCGTCGCTCGCCGCTGCTGTGCCCGCAGGCTTGACCTCTGCCACCTTGGTCGCGGGCGCAGCCTGGTCGGCGCCTTCCGTGTTGCCGCCGCCGGTCAGCTTGTCGCCGCCGCCGACATAGTGGACGTCGAGCCGGTCGGCGCGGAGCGTCGTAGTGCCCTGCACCGCCTTCACTTTGCCTGTGAAGGTCGCGTATTTCTGCTGGTCGTGCACCACGAGCACGTCGGACTCGATGTCGATCGGGTCCTTGGAGCTCTGCGACAGCCCGCCGAACGTATTGGTGAGGGTCTGCGCCGAGACGGGCGCGGGGAGCATGAGCGTGAGGCCCATGGCTGCCGCAAGCGCGCGGAGGAGCGGAGAAGTGGTTTTGCGCCGCGGCTTGCTCATTGGGGCACCATCGGTTCCGCCGGGGATGTGCCGTCTTGCGGCTCAGCCACTATTGCCTCCGCCGCCACGGCGGCCTCGGGCGTCGAGTCGGCAGCTTGTGGGGGCAGCGCCTTGGCCTTCGGCATAAGCGGGAGGCCTTTCCCGCCTTTATCGTCGTCACTATCGTCTGGCTTGACGAGGTGGACAACCACGTTGCCGCGGAAGGTGAGGGTGTGCTCCCCAGAATGGAACGTGAGCGCGTTGGCTTTCACGTTGCCATTGGTCAATTCGAAGTGGACCGGACTGTGCGAGCGGAGCGTCTGATTTTTCATGTCAAGGGTCGCCTGCTTCAACTCGCCGCTCACGCCCGAGCTCGTTGCCACGGTGATCTTTTCCTGCATCACGAGCCGTTCCGCCTCGCTGTCGAAGACGCCGCGCACGGCCTCCATCCGCGACCAGCCGCCATCCTTGCTCGACAGGTCGGCCTTGATGGCGTGGAGCTTGATCACCTTCGGGTTCTTCACGTCCTGATCGGCGTAGTCGGCGCTCACCACATAGACGCCGTTCTTCTTGTCGTTGCCTTTGAGCTTGGGGTTGGTCATGCGCAAATTGCCGTCGGCGATCTCCACCCCGCTGATGCTCGCCGTCAGGTCGCCCACGCTGACGCTAAGCCTCGTGGAGATGAAATAGCAGGCAAGCACGAGGACCGCCAAAACCGGTAGCACCTTGCGCAGGATACCGACGAGACGGGTATGCCGCAGGGCAGCCCGAAAGGCGCGCTCGCGCTCCTCGAGCGAGCGCAGGCGGTAGCGCCGGCCGGTGGGAACGAGATTCGCCTCAATCGTCATGGGTCCCGCCAAGGATTCGCAAGAAACCGGCACTCCTTGCCGGTTAAGGCCTAACTAGCCGCAGGACTTTGATGACATTGCGACGGCCACGCTTAAGCGCCAAAGGCATCACGCTAGAATGAGCCCCTTTGAGCCCTAATGGGCGAAGGGATCGATCTCGGACCATCCCCTGAGATCGAGCTCGACCCGCGCCGGAAGAAACTCGAAGCAGGCGCGCGCGAGCCCGTCGCGCCCTTCACGCTTCAGCATGGCGTCGAGTTTCTCCCTTAGCGCGTGCAGATGCAACACATCGCTCGCGGCGTAATTGAGCTGCTCGGCCGTAAGGTCGGGGGCGCCCCAGTCTGAGGATTGCTGCTGCTTGGAGAGCTCGATGCCCAGGAGCTCCCTGCAGAGGTCCTTGAGGCCGTGGCGGTCGGTGAAGGTGCGGGCGAGCTTTGAGGCCACCTTGGTGCAGTAGACCGGCTTTGGCATCACTCCGAAATAATGCTTAAGCACGGCCATGTCGAAACGGCCGAAATGGAAGATCTTGAGCACGTTTTCATCGGCCAGCAGGCGCTTCAGCTCAGGCGCGTCATAGCTCCCTGCGAGCTGTACCAGGGCGGCACGGCCGTCGCCTTCGGACAGCTGCACGAGGCAAAGGCGGTCGCGATAGGGGTTGAGCCCCAGCGTCTCGGTGTCGATGGCGATGGACCGCGCGGCCATGCGGCCTTGCGGCAGATCGCCTCTATAGAGCTCTACGGTCGGGGGCTGGTTCAACTTTAGGCGCTCCTTGGCGGCCGCATCCTGGACGCGAAGCGCTTAAGAAAGCGGGAATGGTGCCCAGGAGAAGACTCGAACTTCCACGCCCTTTCGGGCACTAGCACCTGAAGCTAGCGCGTCTACCAGTTCCGCCACCTGGGCTTGAGTTGCCTGAGGTACGATCGGCAGTCACCAAAGTCAATTGTTGCCGAACCGCCTTCAATCCTTCAGCCCGCTCGTGTATTGCTGCGGTCTTCCTCCCCTTAAAGGGGGAGGGTCGGCCAGAGGCAGGACATGGCGATTACCCTGAACAACAAGGCGCTCATCACCCTTTACGGCGGCTCGGGCTTTATCGGGCGCCATGTGGTGCGCGCCATCGCCAGGACCGACGCGCGCATGCGGGTGGCGGTTCGGCGGCCTGAGCTTGCCGGCCACCTCCAGCCGCTCGGCGGGGTCGGCCAGATCAACGCCGTGCAGGCCAATGTGCGCTACCCCGATTCGCTTCTAGCAGCGGCGGACGGGGCCGACGCCGTGGTCAACCTCGTCGGCATCCTCTTTCCAACCGGCAAGCAGACCTTTAAGGCCGTCCAGGACGAGGGGGCGCGAAACGTGGCCGAAGCGGCGCGGTCGGCCGGGGTGCGCACGCTCGTGCATATCTCGGCGATCGGTGCGAGCGCCGATGCAGCCTCGGTCTATGGACGCACCAAGGCGGCGGGAGAGGCTGCGGTTAAAGACATCTTCCCCGATGCCGTCATTCTCAGGCCTTCGATCGTGTTTGGGCCGGAGGACGACTTCTTCAACCGCTTCGCGGCGCTCGCCAGGATCGCGCCTGCCCTTCCCCTGATCGGCGGGGGCAAGACGAGGCTTCAGCCGGTGTTCGTGGGCGACGTGGCACGCGCGGTTCTGGCCGGGCTCACCGGCAAAGCGGGCGCGGGCGCCCCTTACGAGCTCGGCGGACCCGAAGTGCTCACCCTGAAGGAGGTGATGAGCCGCGTGCTCGCTTATACCATGCGGAAAAGGCTGCTGGTGCCGGAGCCCTTCTGGCTCGCCAAGCTCCAGGCCGCCTTCCTGCAATTTCTGCCTAATCCCCCGCTCACCATCGATCAGGTGCGCCTGCTTGAGATCGACAATGTGGTGAGCGAAGCAGCAGTGTGGGCGGGCCGCACCCTTGAGGCCCTCGGCATCGAGCCGGTCGCGGTCGCTGCCGTGGTGCCCGACTATCTCGAGCAATACCGCCCGCGTGGCCAGTTCTCCATTTACCGCCCTTAAGCGGCCCTCAGCTGTAGAGCATCACGAGGAGAAAGCCGCCTAGCACCATGCGGTAGAGCACGAAGGGCAGGAAGCTGATGCGCCGGATCAGGTTCATTAGGAAGGCGATGGCGAGAATGCCGGCAACGAAGGTGAGTCCGGCGCAGAGGAGCTGGTCCTTGGTGATCGACCCGCCGCTCTCGAGCGCGTCGCCGATGGTGAAGACGATGGCCCCCGCCGTGGCCGGAATGCCGAGCAGGAACGAGAACCGCGCCGAATCGGGCCGGGTGAAGCCGAGGAAACGGGCGGCCGTCATGGTCACGCCGGAGCGGCTCGTGCCCGGGATCAGCGCCAAGGCCTGCGCTACGCCAATGAGGAGCGCGCTTCCGAGCGTCATGTTGGAGATGGTGCGTTCCTGCGGACCGACCATGTCGGCGATCAGCATCAAAAGGCCGTAGAGGATCGTGTTCCAAGCCACGATGGCGACGTTCCGCTCGAGGTCGGTATAACCGAATTTCTTGAGGAAGAACCCGAACGCAACGGCGGGGATGGTGGCGAGCACAATGTAGATGGCGAGACGGCCGTCGTCGGTCAGCTTGCCTTTGAAGAGGGCGAGCGTGCCCAGGATGAGATGCCACACGTCGCGCCAGAAATAGATGAGAACGGCAAGCAGGGTGCCGAAATGCGTCATGACGTCGGTGAGCTGGCCCTGGTCCGGCCAATGCATTAGTTGGGGGATCAGGATGAGATGCCCTGAGGAGGAAATGGGCAGGAACTCGGTGATCCCCTGCACCAAGGCCAGGACGATGATCTGCTCTATCGACATGGCCCCTCGCGGCCCCGCTTGTTCGACGCGCGTGCAGGTTCTATACCGAGGTTCCAGCGCGCGCGATTCATTTTGAACACTTAGCCACCGACAGGTCGATGGCGACTCTCCTGCACTATCCACTCTGCGCGTTCTCCCGCTCGATCCGCCTCGCGCTTGCCGAGTGCGGCATAGAGTCCACGCTTGTCGAAGAGCGGCCTTGGCAGTGGCGGGCGGAATTCCTCGAGCTCAACCCGGCCGGGACGCTGCCCGTGCTGATCAGCGACGAGCATGGGCCGGTCTGCGGCGCCTATGCCATCTCCGAATATCTGGGCGACATCATGGGCGAGAGCGAGGGTCGGTTCCAGCCCTTCCCAGGCGATCCCGCAGCGCGGGCCGAGGCGCGGCGCCTTGTCGATTGGTTTCACCGCAAGTTCCACGACGAGGTGACGAGCTATCTCGTGGAGGAGAAGGTGTTCAGGCGTTTCGGGCCGCAAAGCGCCTCCCCGGACATGGAGGCGATGCGCGCCGGCCACGAGAACTTGCGCTATCATCTCGCCTATATCGGCCATCTGGCCGAGACGCGGAGCTGGCTTGCGGGCGATGCGTTGAGCTTTGCCGATTTGGCGGCAGCCGCCCATCTGTCGGCCCTCGATTATCTCGGCGAGATCCCGTGGGAAGAGTACGAGGCGGCGAAGGACTGGTATGCGCTGCTGAAGTCGAGGCCATCGTTCAGGCCCCTCCTGCAAGACCGCGTCGCGGGCTTCGTCCCGTCAGGGACCTATGCCGACCTCGATTTCTGAGGCCGGCGCCCCAAGATGATGGGCATGGCGCAAACGCTGAAAGAGAGAATCGCCGAAGAGGCCAAGGCGCTTGGCTTCGATGCCGTGCGCTTTACCTCCGCCGACCCGGTCGAGGGCGCGGGCGCCGCGCTCGATCAATTTCTCGCCGAGGGGCGGCATGGCGACATGGGATGGCTTGCCGGCACCGCGCCGCGCCGCAAGAGTCCCCGCGCGCTGTGGCCCGAAGCACGAAGCGTCATCCTGCTCGGGCTGAACTATGGCAAAGCGGGCGACCCGCTCGCCGTCCTCGAAGAACGGTCGCGCGGCGCGATTTCGGTCTATGCGCAAAGCGCCGATTATCACGACGTGCTCAAGGCCAAGCTCAAGCCACTCGCGGCACGGGTGCAGGAGCTGGTGCCGGGCGAGGTCAAGATCTTCGTCGACACCGCGCCCGTCATGGAGAAGCCGCTCGCGGCCAAGGCCGGCCTCGGGTGGCAGGGAAAGCATACCAATCTCGTCTCGCGCGAGTTCGGATCGTGGCTCTTCATCGCGTCGATCTTCACCAGCGCCGAGATCGCGCCGGACGAGCCGGAAGAGGACCATTGCGGGGCCTGTCGGCGGTGTCTCGACGTGTGCCCCACCAATGCCCTCACGGCGCCCTACCGGATCGATGCGCGCGCCTGCATCTCCTATCTCACCATCGAGCATAAAGGGCACATCGCGCCGCTCTACCGGGTAGCCATGGGCAACCGCATCTTCGGCTGCGACGATTGCCTCGCCGTCTGCCCCTGGAACAAGTTCGCCCAGGTCGCGCACGAGGCGAAGCTCAGCGCGCGAGCGGAGAGCGACAATCCGCCTCTCGCCGAGCTGCTTGTTCTCGACGATGAGGCGTTCAGGGCGCGCTTCCGTGGCACGCCCATCAAGCGCACGGGCCGAGACCGCTTCTTGCGCAATGTGCTCATCGCTGCCGGCAATTCCGGCGAGGCGACGCTCGTGCCTCTGGTCGAGGCAAGGCTTATTGACGCCTCGCCGCTCGTCCGCGCCATGGCGGTATGGGCCCTCTCCCGCCTTGCGCCTGGCCGCTTCCGTGCGTTGCGCGCTTCGCACGAAAATGACCCCGACCCTGCTGTCGAAAGCGAATGGATGGAGGAGGCCGCTTGAGCCGGCTCTTTGCTTTCGGCCTCGGCTATTCCGCGCAGGCGCTTGCGGCGCGTCTCAGGGATAAAGGATGGCAGGTCGCCGGCACGGCACGCGATCAGGCCAATATCGAGCGGCTCGGCGCTCAGGGCTACGAAGTGACGCGCTTCACCGGCCAACCCGATCAGGCGGTCGCACAACTGCTTCAGGGCACCACGCATCTCCTTCACTCGATCCCGCCTGGGGCCGGCGGCGATCCGGTGCTTGCCCAGTACCGCGAGGAGATCGCCGCGCTCGGCTCGCTCCAATGGATCGGCTATCTCTCGACGGTCGGGGTCTATGGCGACCAGCAGGGGCGCTGGGTCGATGAGACAACGCGCCCAGCGCCGAACAGCGAGCGGACGGAAGCGCGCGCCGCTGCCGAGAAAGCGTGGCTCGATTTCGGTGGGGAGATCGGCTGCCCGGTTCAGGTGTTCCGCCTCGCCGGCATCTATGGCCCAGGGCGGAGCGTCTTCGACAAGCTCCGTGCCGGCACGGCGCGGCGCGTCAAGAAGGACGGCCAGGTGTTCAGCCGCATTCATGTCGAGGACATCGCGTCCGTGCTCGAAGCCTCGATGGCGCGACCGCGCGCTGGCGCGATCTACAATGTCGCCGACGACGAGCCGGCGGCGCCCAACGAGGTCGTGGCTTATGCCGCCGACCTTCTCGACATCCCCCCGCCGCCCGAGGTCGCGTTCGCGGAGGCTGATCTCTCGCCCATGGCGCGCAGCTTCTATGAGGGGAGCAGGCGCATCGGCAACGGCCTAATCAAGTCAGAGCTCGGCGTCGCGCTCCGCTATCCCACCTACCGCGAGGGCCTCGCCGCGCTGCTTCCTGAGTAGGGTGGGCAAGGCGCGGGAAGCGCGCCGTGCCCACGCTACGTCTCAGCCGCAACCAGCGCTGCGACGGTGGCTTCGAGGCGGCGCAAATCTTGCGGCCGCGACTGGCGATGATCGCCGTCCTTGATGAGCGTGACCTCGACGTCGGCGCAGCAGAGAAGATCGACCAGATCGAGCGCATGCCCCCAGGGCACATCGGGATCGCACATGCCTTGCAGGATGCGCACCGGCAGTTCGAGATGAAGCAGGGCCTCGCCGATGAGATGGGTACGGCCCTCCTCGATCAGATGCTTGGTGAGGGGATAGGGCTGGCCATAAAGCGAAGGCTCGTAATAGACGCCCTCGCGCTCGATCTTTTTTTTCAACTCGGGAGAAAGCCGGTGCCACATCAGGCGCTCGGTCATGTCCCAAGCCGGAGCGATGAGCACGAGACCCGCGAGCCGCTCCGACCCGCCCATCTGCGGCAGTTGGCGAGCCAGCAGTAGCGCAATCCATCCGCCCAAGGAGGAGCCTATGACGATGGTGCGCCGCCTGCCGATGAGGCTCAGCATGGCGCCCGCCTCTTCAAGCCAATCGCCGATCGAGGCTTGCAGCATGCTCCCCTCAGAGAGCCCGTGGCCCGAATAGTCGAAGCGCAGCATGGGCAGCCCGCGCGCCCGCGCCCATTCCGCCAAAGCAAGCGCCTTGGTGCTCGCCATGTCGGAAAGGAAGCCCGGGAGCCACAGAAGCGCCAGGTTGCCCGTCCCTTGCCCATCGGCAAAGCGGTAGGCGATGCGGCGGCGCTTTGGGCCGTCCCCCACCTCCAGGAATTGCGGTTCTCGGTCGTCCATCCTAAGAAGCGCTACACGCCCCCTACAAACAGCTGAGCCTTACGTCATGGCAGAGGTGACCATATTGCAGGTCGTGCCGCGCCTCGATACCGGGGGCAGCGAGCAGGCGACCGTGGAGATCACCGAAGCGCTCACCCGCGCCGGCGCTAGAGCCCTCGTTGCCACCGAAGGGGGCCGGCTGGCAACC
>JAENXG010000199.1 GCA_016649675.1 Methyloceanibacter sp. | reverse complement strand
GGGCAGCTTCACCCGGTAGGTCCAGCGGATCAGGCTGCCGGGCTGCACCAGTCCGGTGCGGGCAAGCGTGTCCGTCGACATGAGCAGCTTCGGCCCGTAGGCGAGGCGATCGGCGAGGCGGTCGGGCTGCTCGCCGAGAATGCCGCCGATGGTGACGGTGGTCTCGCCGATGGTGAGCGGGCTCCCCACATCGAGATTGAGGCGGTCGAGCAGAGCGCGCTCCACCAGCACGACGACCGCACCGCGCCAGGGTGTGCCGGCGGGATCGGGCCGCGTGATTGAGACCTCGCCATAGAGCGGATAGGCGTCGTCGACGGCCTTCACTTCGACCAGCGCGCTTTTGCTGGCGCCCGAGCGCGCCATGGCGCGGAAGCTCGCCGAGGAGCTCACCCGCCCGAGTGCGTCGAGCGCCGCCCGCTCCTCGTCGCTCGCCTGCCGGTGGATCAGCTCGAAGGACATGTCGCCGCCGATCAGCATGCGTCCTTGCTGCGCCAGCGCCTGGTTGAAGGAGGCGGCAACCGAGCCGATGGCCGCAACGGCTGCGACGCCAAGGGCGATGCACAGCACGAAGACGGTGAGGCCGCCGGCGCCGGAGCGGAGCTCGCGCAAGGCGATGGTGAGCGCCAGCGGGAGCCTCAATCGGGTCGCGCCCGGTGCCGTGATGGCGGTCGCCTCTGTCACGAGGCGGCGACCCGGCGCTTGGCGCCGGCGCCCACGATGCGGCCATCGGCGAGGCTCACGATGCGGTCGCAGCGCTTGGCGAGAGAGCGGTCATGGGTGATGAGAAGCAAGGTCGCGCCGGTGCGCTCCCTCAAGGTAAAGAGGAGATCCATCACTTGCGCGCCGGTGGCAAGGTCGAGATTGCCGGTGGGCTCATCGGCGAGGATGAGGGAGGGCCGCGTGCTGAGCGCCCTGGCGATGGCCACGCGCTGCTGCTCGCCGCCCGAAAGCTGGCCCGGGAAATGCGTTTCGCGATGCGACAGCCCGACCTCGGCAAGGGAGGTGCGCGAAGCGTTGAAGGCATCGTGATGGTCGAGGAATTCGAGCGGCAGCGCAACGTTCTCGATCGCCGTCATGGTGGGCACGAGGTGGAAGAATTGGAAGACGATACCGATATTGGCGGCACGAAGCCGGGCCAGGCTGTCCTCGTCCAGCCCGGCGAAATCGGTGCCGAGCACCGACACGCGGCCTGCGGTGGCTTGCTCGAGCCCGGCGATAACCATGAGCAGCGTCGATTTGCCCGATCCCGAAGGGCCAACCACAGCGATGGCGTCGCCCACTTGCACGCTGAGGTCGATGCCGCGCAGGATCGCGACCGGTCCGGCGCGCGACGGCAGCGTGACCTGCAAGCCTTCGAGCAGAATCGCCGACGATTGGCGCTGTTTCAGAGTGTGATCCATGGGCGGGGCAAACAGTGACTGACAGATGGCGGCTTGATCGGCAATAGAGAAGGGCAAAGAGGTCGAAAAGATGAAACGTGGATTGCCGCTTGCTGTCGTCATTGCCGCCGTGGGTCTGCTTATGGTCCTGTGCCCTATGCACACAATCGAGGCAGAGCCGCGCGCGCCCGTCATCGTGGCCTTTGGCGACAGCCTCACCGCGGGCTTCGGGCTGCCGCAAGGCGAGACCTTTCCCGTCCAGCTCGAGGCTGCGCTGGAAGCACGCGGGGCTTCGGTCAGCGTCGTCAATGCCGGCGTGTCTGGCGATACCGCGGGGGCCGCGCTGAAGCGGCTCGACTGGGCGCTTCCGCAAGGCGCGAATGCCGTGATCATCGAGCTGGGCGGCAACGACGCGCTGGAGGGGATTCCGACCGAGGCGATCAAGACTTCGCTCGAGAAGATCATCGAGGCGGTGCAAGCCAAAGGCCTGCCGATCCTGCTCGCCGGCATGGAGGCGCCGCGCAACATGGGCAAGGACTATGTGACCGCGTTTGCCGCGATCTACACCGACCTTGCCGCGCGCCACGGCCTCGTCCTCTATCCCTTCTTTCTCGACGGCGTGGTGCTCGACGACAGCCTCATGCAGGGCGACGGCATCCACCCCAACGCCAAGGGCGTGGCGCGCATCGTCGAATTGATCATGCCCAAGGTCGACGAGCTTCTGGCGAAGGTCAAACCCCAGGACTGACGTGGTTCGGGGGCTCAGTTCGACCGAGTTCGGGGGCGCTAGTAAGCTAGCTGCTCGGCACTGAAAGCACTACAACGGCTGACCTTCAAGTGCGGGGGTTGGGGCAGACTTGGCGACCATCTACGATCTGAAGCCGTGCTTCCAGGCTCTGCTCCGCCCGCTGTCTGACGCGCTGGTCAGGGGGGGCTTGAGCGCCAATGACGTGACGCTCGGGGCGCTGCTCTTGAGCGCCGCCCACGGCGCCTGGCTGGCGCTCATGCCGGGCTCGGCATGGCCGCTGCTGCTGCTCCCGGTGACGCTTTTCCTGCGCATGGCCTTCAACGCCATCGATGGCATGATGGCCAAGGAGCATGGGCTGGCAAGCCCGGCCGGAGCGGTGCTGAACGAGCTGTCAGACGTGATCGCCGACGCCGCGCTCTATCTTCCCTTCGCGCTGATCCCAGGCCTCAATCCCATGCTCGCCGTGCTCGTGGTGGTGGCGGGAATCATCGCCGAGATGGCCGGCGCACTCGGGCCGCTCATCAAGGCCCCGCGCCGCTATGACGGGCCGCTCGGCAAGAGCGACCGCGCCTTCGCCTTCGGGCTGCTTGCGGTCTTGATCGGCGTGGGCGTGGCACCCGGCCTGTGGAGCACGCTCTATCTTGCAGCGATGCTCCTTCTGTCGGCGCTCACCGTGCTCAATCGCGCCCGCGCCATTGTCGCCGACGCCAAAGGGCGCCCGGCATGAGCCTCATCTTCGGCCTTCCCGCCAACGTCGTCTATGCGACCGCAGGCATCTATGCGCTGCTCGTGTTCGCCACCATCGTCGTGTGGGTGTTGCGCCTCAGGAACCCCGGCGAGCGCTACCGTGAGCTGGCCTCACGGGTGAACTCATGGTGGTGGATGATCGGCGCCTTCACGCTTGCGATCCTCCTCAACCAGACGGTGGCCATCGTCTTTCTCGGCTTCATCGCCTATCTCGCGCTGAAAGAATATCTCTCGCTGGTGCCCACCAGGCGCATCGACCGCGCGGTGCTGCTGTTCGCCTATCTCGCCATCCCCATCCAGTTCTATTGGGCGGCGATCGACTGGTACAACATGTTCATCGTGTTCATCCCGGTGTGGATGTTCCTGTTCTTCCCGGCGCTGATGGCGCTCAGAGGCGACACGCAAGGTTTCCTGCGCGCGGTCGGCACCTTGAGCTGGGGCCTGATGATGACGGTCTACACGCTGAGCCATATGGCCTGGCTTCTCGTCTCGGGCGATCACGTCAACCCGGTGGCGGGCGGGGTGGGGCTTCTCTTCTTCCTCGTCGTGCTCACCCAGTTCAACGACGTGGCGCAATATTGCTGGGGCAAGCTCACCGGCCGCCATAAGGTCACGCCGAGCGTCAGCCCCAAGAAGACCTGGAAGGGGCTGGTCGGCGGTGTCGCCACCACTATTCTCCTCGCCAGCCTGGTCGGTCCCTATCTCACGCCCATGGATTGGCGCTGGTCGGCGCTGGCCGGAGGCATTCTCGGTGTCGCGGGCTTCCTCGGCGACATCACCATGTCGGCGATGAAGCGCGATCTCGGCGTCAAGGACACCGGCGGGCTGATCCCCGGCCATGGCGGCATCCTCGACCGCGTCGACAGCCTCACTTATGCGGCGCCGGTCTTCGTCCACTTCATCCGCTATTTCTTCTACCCATGAGCAAGAACCCGGTGATCAGGCTGCTGCGGTTCCTGTTCTTCGCCGTCGTGGTGCGGGCGGTGATCCTGATCGCGCTTGGCCTCACCGTGCGGCACCGCGAGCGGCTGCCCGGCAAGGGGGCGGCCGTGCTTGCGGGAAACCACAATTCCAATCTCGATGCGCTGGCCATGATGTCGCTGATGCCGTTGCGCCTGTTGCCCAAGCTGCGGCCGGTGGCGGCCATGGACTATTTCTTCACCAGCAAGCTGCGCGGCTGGTTCGCGCTCAACATCGTCGGCATCATTCCGGTCAAGCGCGGCAGCGGCAAGGAAGGCGGCAACCCGCTGCTGCTTGCCGAGCAGGCTCTCGACCGCGGCGAGATCCTGGTGCTGTTCCCGGAAGGATCGCGCGGCGAGCCGGAGGCGTTGGCGCATTTCAAGAAAGGCATCGGCCATCTCGCCCGGGCGCGACCGAAGGTCCCGGTCATTCCCGTCTTCATGCATGGGCTCGGCAAGGCGCTGCCCAAGGGCTCGGCGCTGCTGGTGCCGTTCAACAGCACGGTGAGCGTGGGCGAGCCGCTTTACGGCAAGGAGTCTTACGACGCCTTCGTGGCCGAGCTCGAAGCGGCCATGACCGCGCTCGCCGTGCAGGAGAAGCTGCCGGCCTGGGAGTAGCCGAAAGTCCTCAACCCACCTCGACGTCGTCCCAGAAGCCGAAGCGGTCGGTGACGTGCTTCATCGAGGGGCGCGGCGCCTCGTAGCGCCAGGCGGCGCGCTCGTGACGGGTGCCGTCGAGAATCACGTCGTAGAACTGGACGCCATGCGGGCAGGCGCGATCAGATGCGGTCTTCGGCGCCTTCTCCAGCAGCTCGATCCGCACCGCCGCGTTCGGGAAATAGTGGTAGCCGCCTTCCTCGACGATATCGTCGCTCTCGGCGATCACGCGGCCTTTCAGCCTGGCCTTCATGCGC
>JAENXG010000494.1 GCA_016649675.1 Methyloceanibacter sp. | reverse complement strand
GTATTGGTGGTGACGTCGGGAAAGGGGGGCGTCGGCAAGACAACGTCGACCGCAGCGCTTGGTGCGGCTCTGGCGCGCGGAGGCGAGCGAGTCGTCGTCATCGATTTCGACGTGGGCTTGCGCAATCTCGATCTCCTCATGGGGGCGGAACGGCGGGTGGTCTACGACCTTATTCACGTCGTTCAGGGGACCGCAAAGCTTTCCCAAGCGCTCATTCGCGACAAGCGAATAGACACACTGTTCCTGCTCGCCGCCTCGCAGACGCGCGATAAAGATGCCCTGACTGAAGACGGGGTCGAACGCGTGATACGCGAGCTGCGACCGTTTTTCGATTGGGTCATCTGTGACAGTCCAGCGGGTATTGAGCGCGGAGCGTCACTCGCCATGCGCTACGCCGACTCCGCCATAGTGGTCGCGAATCCGGAGGTGTCGTCTGTGCGTGATTGCGACCGAATCATCGGCCTGCTCGATTCGACCACCGCTAAAGCCACGCACGGACAGCCGATGGAGAAGTACCTTCTCTTAACTCGGTACGATCCAATCCGGGCAGGGCGCGGCGAGATGCTGGGTGTAGAGGATGTTCTGGACGTTCTCTGCATACCGCTCCTGGGAATCATCCCCGAAAGCAAAGAAGTCTTGAATGCTTCGAACACGGGCACGCCGGTTACGTTGAGCAATCCGGCGAGCGCCCCGGCACGTGCCTACAGCGACGTCGCCCGCAGACTCAAAGGTGAGCTGGTGCCCCTGGTAGTGCCGAGCGACAAGAACACGCTGCTCAACAAGCTTTTTGGGCGGAGGGCGGCATGAGGTTCCTGGATTTGTTTGGTCGGCAGCGAACAGCGAAAACCGCTCAACATCGACTACAGGTCTTGCTGATGCATGAGCGCACTGCGCCCGGCAAAGCCGACCTCATTCCCCTACTTCACGAGGATATTCTCGCAGCGATCAGCAAACACATCCCCGTGGATTCCGATAAGGTCCAGGTCAGAGTCGAACGCGGTGACGTGGTCTCTGTGCTCGAGATCGATATCGAGATATCGAGGCTGGCGCAACACCTCCTGCACAGGCGCACGACCGCGTTTGATCTCCGCCAAACTGGCCTGCGGTGACTTTACCTTCGGAGTGTTCCGCGATTTTAATCCCCGATGCTCAAGACATGGCCTAATCGGCCTTCGGCCTCTTGACGATGTCGTAAAGTGCATTCATGACGTCGCCGATCTTGTGGGTGCCCTCCGGCGGCTGCGTGTTGGTCTGCACCGTGATCATCAGATTCTGATCGGCAATCCACACGTAGACCGTCCGATAGCAGAGGCTTTTGCCCTCGTAGAACCATTGCGCGCCAAGGGGACCGAGGATCTCGTAGCCCAACCGCGAAGCCGCCCGAGTCATCTTGCGACACCGTCGTGATCGGCTCGCGGGTCTTGGTCGAGACGAGCTCAGTCCACTCTTTTTGCTGCTTCGGCGGAACCACCTTCCCGTCGAAGACCGCGCGCATCCACCGATCGACGTCACGGGCGTTTGCGCCGCCGCCGCCGTCGTGAAGTTCACCCTTAGCGAGGGTCAGGGTCTACGCATTCCCGAAGCCCTGCGGCACGATCAAGCTGTGCAACGGCAAGTGCTCGATGGTGGGCATGAGCGAGGACGAGGCTCGCAGCTTCCTGTCGCGCGCAACGTTCGATGGCTGGGAAGAAGAAATGAACCAAGACGAGAGAGGGACGTTGCTCTCAGTTCGCCCCCAAAGCCCATCAGCCGGTAAGGCCCCGCTCTTGAGCAGGCGGGAGCCCGGCACATGCGCGCCTTTAGAGCTGTCTATCGAGGCTATGCGATCTACGTTCGAGGCGCGGGGTTATCGTGGTCCTTTAACGCAGAGCCGATCCTGACGGGAAAGATGACGGCTGACGGGTACCAGCCTGGGAACTGGCAATAGC
>JAENXG010000072.1 GCA_016649675.1 Methyloceanibacter sp. | reverse complement strand
GATAAGCTGCCTCATTCCGCTTCCGGGCGTGCCAGAGATTTTCAGATACGAGATGGCGCTCCCGGGGCTTAGGTTCGGGCCATTTCAGCCTCACAGCCTTGGCGACCCTGTTGGTTCCCGAAGACCGGCTCCCTATTTTAGTATTGAGTATCGGAAAAAGCGGTAGCCGTGAGTGAGGAAGCGAGGAGTTCAGATGCCTTGGTCGTTGAATATCGGCAAGATCGGCGGAACCGAGATTCGCATCCATGTCACCTTCCTGCTCTTCCTCGCCTGGATCTGGGCGGCCAGCTACATGTCTGGCGGCGCTGATGCGGCGTGGAGCGGGCTGCTCTTCATGGTGCTCCTGTTCCTGTGCGTGCTCGTGCACGAATACGGACACATCTTCACGGCGCGTGCCTTCGGCATCTCCACGCGCGACGTGACTTTGCTGCCGATCGGCGGGGTGGCGCGGCTTGAACGCTTTCCCGAGGAGCCTCGGGAAGAATTTCTGATCGCCATCGCCGGACCCATGGTCAACGTCGTCATTGTGCTTGCGCTGATGCTCGCTGGCGCCCATCCCAGTCCAGACAATCTTGCTGCGGCGGACATCACCAAAGTCTCCCTCATCGATCGGCTGGCAGCGGTCAACGTGGTCCTTGCTACTTTCAATCTAATCCCGGCCTTTCCAATGGACGGCGGCAGGGTGCTACGCGCGTTGCTCGCCCGGAAATATGGCTTCGTGCGCGCGACAGAGATCGCCGCGAATATCGGTCAGTGGTGCGCCTTCGCCTTCGGCTTCATCGGACTGTTCTTCAATCCGATGCTGACCTTCATCGCGATTTTCATTTACCTCGCCGCGACCTCTGAGGCGCGTCTTGCACAACTGCGCGGGATGTCACGCGGAGTGCCAGTGACGGCGGCCATGATGACGGAATACAAGGCGCTCTCGCCCTCGGCCCACATCGAGGAGGCGATCGAGACCCTGCTGCGCACGAGCCAGACCGAGTTCCCGGTGGTCGACAAGGATGGCCGCCTCGTTGGGGTGCTTGGCCGCAGCGACATGATCAAGGCCCTCAAACAGGACGGACCCAATACGTTGATCGGCAATGTCATGACGCGTGAGGTTCCGACCATCGATCATCACCGTTGCCTCGACGAGGCATTCCGCGTCCTGATGGAAAAGTCAGCCCCCGCCGTAGGCGTGGTGGATGCTGCCGGCCGCCTGAAAGGCCTGATCACCTCAGAGACCGTGGGCGAGATGCTGATGGTCCGTGATGCCATGCCCAAAGGCTTTCGCTTCGGGGAACGGGCGAGGCCGGCTAGAGCCGGTATGTCCTGAAGAGTTATGGACAGATGATGACGATGCACGGGGCCAACGTCGCCAGCTTTTGGGAGACGCTGCCCAGAAGCAGCCCCGCCACGCGACTCCTTCCTCGCCGGCCGACAACGACCGCGTCAATGGTGTTCTTCTGAATAAAAGCAAGGATCTCTTCAGTGGGATCTCCTTCCGCCACTGAGACCTTGACGGTCTTGATACCCTGCGTTTCCACTTGGCGTCGTGCCTGCTCTGCGTGGCTTTTCGCAATTTCACCGATGACGTTTAGCATGCCGCCCAGGTGCTCGATTTTCGCGAAGTCCCGCAATTCCTCCTCGTCCGAACGGTCGCGGTAAGCGACGGCAAGAACGTGCAGTTCGGCTCCCATGCCGGCCGCCAGCTCTGCAGCGAGCTGGGCAGCGGTAAGGGCGTGTTCAGACCCGTCGGTTGCAACGAGAATGCGTTTCATCTGGAACCCCCACTTCAGCCCTTGATGCAGATCAGCGGCGTGAGCCGCGCCACGCGCCGAGCAAGGCCTGCATGCTCAGCCGCCAGCACGACAGCGCCGACATCCTTGTAGGCGCCAGGGGCTTCTTCCGCGACGCCGCGCGCTGACGGGCTGCGGATCAGAATCCCTCTGTCTGCCAGATCATCGACGATTTGGCGGCCGCTCCACTTCCTGAGCGCGGCATGGCGGGACATCGCCCGACCTGCGCCGTGGCAGGCAGAGGCGAACGCTTTTTTCTCGCTGGTGGCTGCGCCAGCCAACACATAAGAGCCGGTGCCCATGGTGCCGCCGATCAAGACGGGTTGTCTGATCTTGCGCAAAGCCTCCGGCAGATCGGGGTGACCTGGGCCGAAAGCCCGCGTGGCGCCTTTGCGATGAACGAAGAGCTCGCGAGATGCGCCGTTGGTCTTGTGCTTTTCGACCTTGCACGTGTTGTGGGACACGTCGAAAAGCAAAGCGAGATCGGCATCAGGAAAGAAGTGGCCGAAGACCCGGCGCGCGTAATGCCCGATGATCTCGCGGTTGGCAAGCGCGCAGTTGATGGCTGCGCGCATTGCGCCGAGATAGCGCTGGCCGACTTCCGACTTGATCGGGGCACAGGCCAGTTCGCGATCCGGCAGAGCGATTCCCACCTCTGCCGCGGCCGTCACCATCTCCCGCAAGAACTCGGTGCCGATCTGATGCCCGAGACCCCGCGAACCGCAATGGATGGTTACCACGACCTCGTTCTGCTTGAGGCCAAAGCCTTCGGCAGCTTCTTTGTCAAAGATTTCAGCGATTGCCTGTATCTCGACATAGTGATTGCCGGAACCGAGCGTGCCCATCTCGCGCCGCTGGCGCTCCTTTGCACGCTCGGACACATGGCCCGGTTCGGCGCCGCCCATCTGCCCACCTTCCTCGATGCGGTCGAGATCGCGAGCCTCACCCCAGCCCCGCTCGATCGCCCAGCGGGCGCCGCCCCGAAGCATGGCGTCCATTTCGAGGGGATCGAGGCTGATCGAGCCTTTGCTACCGAGGCCTGCGGGAATTTGCCGGTAGAGAGAGTCGGCGAGCGACCTCTGCACCTGCTTGATGTCGGAAACGGTAAGGCCGGTGAGCATGGTGCGCACGCCGCAGGAGACGTCGAACCCGACGCCTCCGGCGGAGACGACACCGCCCTCCTCCGCATCGAACGCCGCGACGCCGCCAATTGGGAAGCCGTACCCCCAAATGCGCATCGGGCATGACATAGGCCGCCTTGACGATCCCGGGCAGCGTGGCGACGTTGGCGGTCTGCTCGTAGACCTTGTCATCCATGGCGCGGATGAGGTCTTCATCGGCGTAGATGACCCCCGGTACGCGCATGGCGCCGACGGGCTCGATCTGCCATGTCGTTCCATCGATACGAGTGAATCGTGCAGGATCCATCAGGCTCCCCGGCTCATACGTCGATCACACACCCTGCCGACCAAAGTCCGTCCGACCCTTGAGCGACTCGCAGCGCCGTATAGGTCGCGCCTTTTGGCTCGCAGGCAGGTAAATGCTTCACTTGGTCGATCGGCTCGCCCCACAAGGCGCCCTGGAGCCGTGTACCGGTTATCTTCACCTCAAACCGCCCGAACAGCATGGACCGCACCGCCATTTCATAGATGATGGCATTGAGCCAATCGACCAGCAAAAGCTCAACGTCAGGGGCCTCGCAGGCCACTGCGATACGAGTCTCGACGGCGATCTCCGCATCAGTGACGATGCCGGTGAGCGCAAGCGCCGCCTGCTCGAAGGCCACCTCGATACTCGGCCCCCAACCGCGCAGACCGACATCGGCATCGTGGGGAAACTGCTCCCACCCTCGGTCGATGGGTGCTTCTGCGTTGGTTTTCACGGCTGGCACGAATAACGCCACAACTTACCCAGCAACCCCTATTTGACGCCCGAAGTTTGCAGCCTCGCAGCGCTCACCCCATGAACGCCAATCCACAGCACAATAGTCCAACATTGCAGCTTGAAGTTCACCGAATTGCGCGGATCTTTTTTAACCACCATCAAAGGAGCGCAAGGTCCGCGTCAGGCCTCGTGGTTTGTTCTTTCCACCGGAGCATTTGCTGCAGCCTGATCGTACATGATCAATCTTAGCGCGTGACGCGATGCCCCGCGCACGTTGGACTTTGTGGGAGCGGCGGCAGTTCGACCAATGCGAGCTCGAGGCTCCTGACCAGCTGTGCCATGAATACGAAGTCGAGAGTATCGATGCTGTCGCTGGGAAGGTGATAGTTCGGATTACGGAAGAAGGCCGTATCGGTGACCATAAGCGCAGGCCAGCCTCTATCCCAGAACGAGGAGTGATCACTCAAACGTATCACTGGTAGCATCCATCCATTGAAGGGCAGGAAAAGCGACTCCACCGGCAAATGCCTGTTGTTGCGGAATCCCTTCAGGACTGCTCGCCCGAACTGACGCGAGCTCCAGTTCCCAACTATGCCGATGAAGTTGCCTTGGGCCGGGTAACCTGCCCAGCGAACCACAAATGGGTAATGCTGGCGGGGCGAAGTGTAGCCAACCATTTCCAGGATGAGCGCCCCGAGTACGCGGTCGCCCCTGCTCTTGCAGTCGCGGACGAAGACCCGGCTCCCCTGATGCCCTGTCATGAAGGCTGGCGGCTCCTCAAGCGCGAAGGCAGCGAAGAGAACCGGGGCCCTCAGTTTGGTTTCAGGCAAGCGCCGGGCGAGCTCCAGCATGACCGCCACGGCGCTCGCATTATCATCGGCGCCAGGGGTCGTTGGCACGGTGTCGTAGTGCGCACCCACGACATAGTAGGCCGATGCCCTAGTCGCAGTGGGAGGCGTGGCAATCACATTAACCACGCGCTGGCCGCAATATTGGTAGGCCTGCTCCGTCACACAAAGCCCCCCATCTTCGAAGACCGATTGGATATAGGCCGCTGCGCGCGCTAGGCTGTCGCCCATAAAGGGCGTCCGCGGACCGATGTCGAGGGTGAGAGCCCTCACATGCTTGCGCAAGGCGTCCCCTACGATCTCTTTTTCACGATCGGCCACCCCCTCCCCCTTGCTCTCGACGTGCCAAACATTGGAGGAACGCTTTGGGAAGGTCAGCTGACGGGCGGTCCCTGCATCTCTCTGAGCGTATTGCAAATCCGCCGCCAGTCCTCAGCCTCCGCGTGATTGCCTCCCTTTTCACATTCAACAGCCTTCTGTGCGGCTACCACCTGGGCCTTGTCTCCATGCAGCCTCAAGAGCCGGCTTGCATAGTCATGTACTTCAGACGTCTCCATTAAGACCTCCCACACCCTTTGCAATCGCAAGCGACGCAAGACCGCTCCGGCATGATCTCGACTGCCTCGTGACGGCACGCAGGGCACCGAATTGTCGAGACTAGCATCACCGTCCCGAGGGTTTGCGTGGTCCGCCGCATTGAGTCGGGAACTTGGCGGTTGGTCCTGCGCTCAGCAATTCGGTGTACGCCCCTGCCTGCAACTCGACGTTGGGCCACTGTCATACCGCCCGCTTCAGAACCTTCCCCGTCTTGGACCTCGGTAGTTCGCCGCGGAACTCGACGAGGCGTGGTATCTCAAGGGGCGAAAGCTTGTCAGCAAGGAAAGCTTGGAGCCTATCCTCGCTGAGCTGTGTGCCCTTGGCCAGCACAATATAGGCTTTGGGCACTTGGCCTCGGGTCGGGTCCGGCACCCCGATCACTGTCACGTCGGTCACGGCCGGGTGCTGACGGATCGCGTCTTCCACGTTTCGCGGATAGACCTTGTAGCCGTGAACGCTGATGACCTCTTTTAGCCGATCCACGAAATAGAGAAACCCATCAGCATCCATCCATCCGAGATCGCCAGTGTAAAGGCGCCTGCCGATGAGACAAATGCGTGTGGCTTCGGCCTGTCTCCAGTAGCCGAGCATCACTTGCGGGCCGGAGACGCAGATTTCGCCGCGCTCACCTGACGGCAGCACCGTCCGCGGACTCTGCAGCGAGACAATTTCCACCGTCGTGCGCGGCAGCGGCAAGCCGCAGGAACCTGGACGGTCAATGCCCTCGAGCGGATTGCTGCAGGTGACGACGGGTGCGCATTCCGTGAGGCCGTAGCCTTCGGCGAGAGGGCATCCGGTGAGCTCGACGAAATTCCTTTGGACTGCGCGCGGCAGTGAATCACCACCGGAAATGCAAATCTTGAGTGACGATAGGTCGTAGCGCTTGATTTCTGGGCATTGGTTGATCGCGTGAAAAAGGGTGGGAACACCGATCAGGATCGTCACGCGCTTGCGCGTGATCGCCCGCAGTGTCCGCTTGAGATCGAAGCGCGGAAAGATCACCAACTCTCCGCCCAAGGAAATCGCAAAGTTCATGACTGCGGTCATGCCGAAGGAATGGGAGAATGGGATGATTGCCAGCAAGCGCTCCCGACCCGGTTCAGCGCGCGTGAACCACGCCCTGTTTTGGCACGTGTTCGCGTAGATGTTCTGGTGCGAAAGCATCACCCCTTTTGGCTCGCCCGTCGTCCCGCCCGTGTATTGGATGACCGCCACGTCCGAAAGAGGCGCGGTCTCAACAGCCTGGTACGCGCCACTATTGTCGATCAACTCGTCGAAGAAGATATGGCCAACGCCCCGTGACGGCTTGACGATCTCCCGCCAGCGCGCGACCCGAAACATGAGGCCTCTCAAGAAGGGCAGAGCCTGCGCCATCTTGCAAATGACGATATGGCGCAGACTTGTCTTAGCGCGCGCGGCAGCGACTTTGCCGTAGAGCGCCGTTAAATCGAGCGTGACCATGATCTCGGTCTCGGAATCCGTGATCTGCCGAATGAGCGCTTGCTCGGCGCAGAGGGGGTCATAGTTCACCACCGTGCCGCCGCTTTTCAGGATCGCGAAGTAACAGATCACGCTGTAGGGAGAGTTTGGCAGGAGAAGCCCGACCTTCGTGCCCTTGCCCACGCCAAGCCGTTGAAGGCCGACCGCCGTCTTCGTGATCAGCTGTGCCGCTTGGGCATAAGTCTGCCGGCGTCCGAGGAAATCGAGGAACGGCCTTCCCGGAAATGCTGCAACCGCGTCGTCGAGCAAGGCGTGCACCGGTCGGACCGGTATATCGAGCAGCCAGTCGACGTTGCTAGGATATTGGGTCGCCCAGGGAGGGTCCGACAAGGGAGCAGCGGGATTCTTGTCCACGCCAATGTTCATCCTTCCCCTGCATCAGGCTCGCCGCAGTTCGCGAGAATCTCGGCGCGTACCTTATCGCGCAGTCGGACTGCAGCAGCGAAGTCGTCGCCGTCGGCGGAGGCCAACGACCCTACTCGAACGGAGACGCCGCCCAACCGCGGAAACCACTGATCGCTACGCAGGATCGATCGCGTCCCTCGTAGCGTCAGCGGCAGGATGCTGAGATGCTGCCGTGCCGCGATGACGAAAGCGCCGAGGCGGAAGGGCAGGAGACCCGGCGCCCGCGTAAAGGTCCCTTCGGGAAGGAAGACAAGCATCCTCCCAGCTTGTGCAGCCTCAAGCGCTTTGCTCACGTCCTCGACGCCTCCTTCGGGATCAGCACGGTCGACGAAGAGCGCTCCCAGCCTCCTCAAGAAAGGGCCGGCAAAGAATTGCGGTTCAAGCTCCTTTTTGGCGATAAAGGCGGGCTCGCCCGGGATCACCGCCGCGAGAACCAATGCGTCAAAGTAGCTCGCGTGATTGCTTACGATGACGACGCCGGCCTCTTCCGGCCAAGTGCCGGTGACATTCAGCCGGATACCGATGAGTCGGAATGCGGCTCGTGCTACGCAGTGCGTCAGGCTCCAGCGCTGGCTCGATCGAGGAAGCAGCAATAGCGTAGGCCAGAGAAAGGCTCCCATCAGGATGATCACGCTCCACCACCAGCTGGCATAAAGGTACTCGCCAACCGTGCGGACCGTTCGCCGCAATTGTGGCCCAAGACCAGCGATGCTAAGCCGCAGCACTTGCTGCCATAGAGGCTGAGGTCGAAGCGCGAGCTCACCCCGCTCGAACAGCTCGCGCGCGGATGTGCGGCGCAGTTTTCCGCTTGAAGTCTTGGGAACCGTATGAGGTGGAGCGAGAACGATCTCGTCGGGCGGCGCGTCGAGCAGCGGAGTTGCCGCCTCTTCTATGCGTTGGCGTAGCTGCGCGAAGACAGCGGGCTCTGTCTCGCGCGTCTCGGCGAGGACGATCACCCTTTCGGTACCACGATGCGGGTCCCGCGTGCCGAAGACAGCAACGCAGCCCTTACGCACGCCCGTAACATCGCCCACAGCGGCCTCGATTTCCTCGGGATAGATATGTCGACCGGCGCGGATGATGATGTCCTTCGAACGGCCAGTGATGTAGACGTCGCCGCCGGCAATGTAGGCGAGATCGCCACTGTTAAGCCAATCACCGTCGAACAGCTCGCGGTTCTTCACGGGATTATCTAAATAGCCGCGTGTGGCCGAAGGACCACGAAACTGGAGCCGCCCTTCCTCTCGCTCGCTAAGCTCGCCGGTCGCACCGATGATGCGAATCTCATGTCCCGGCAAGGGGCGGCCGCAGGCAACGAATTCAAGTGCTGTAAGGTCGTCAGGTGCTGCAGGCAAGGCGCGCCCTTGGCCCGTGAGCTCGGCACGATCAATGCGATCGATGATCGGGAGCTGTCCCAGCGGTGGAAAGGCTAATCCCACGGCATTCTCGGCCAGACCGTAGACTGGGGCCATCGCTTCCTGCCGGAAGCCGTACTTGGAGAAGCGTGCCGCGAAATGACGGATGGTATCCGGCAAGACTGCCTCCGAGCCATTGGCCACCATCCGCAGAGAGCTAAGATCGAGGCCGGTAATAGCCTGGTCCTCGATTTTGTGCAGGCAAAGCCCGAAGCCGAAATTCGGCGATGCGGAAAGGGTCGCGCGGTGGCGATGGATCGCCCATAGCCACTGCTCGGGCCGCACGAGAAACGTGAGCGGCGACATCACCACGAGCGGAGCAGCGAAGTAGAGGCTGCCGAGCCAGGCGCCGATGAGTCCCATGTCGTGATAGAGCGGAAGCCAGCTTACGAAGACGTCGGCAGGGCCTGCTTCCATTGCTTCGCCCATGGCCCGAATATTCGCCAGCATATTGCTATGACTCAGCACCACGCCCTTTGGATCGCCCGTGCTGCCGGAGGTGTATTGCAGAAGGGCAGTGCTGTCGGCCCGGACTTTGAGCTTCCAGCTTCCCGGCCCTTGGCTCAGCTCGTCCGCGCTGACCACGGCCCGCAAGCTTTCGACCTGGAGCTTGAGAAGACGCGCTATGGCCGACGCTTCGCGCGCGGCGATCAGCAGCACCGCCTGTGCGTTACGAAGGATCCCCGCCTGCCGCTTGAGATGCTCCTCGATCTGTGACGGCCGCGCCGGCGGGTAGATCGGCGTCGGCACGCCGCCGGCATAGAGCACGCCAAAAAATGCGGCAAAAAAGGCCTCGCTCGTTGGCAGCATGATCGCCACCCGCTCGCCTGGCTGCAGCCCGGCTTGACGCAAGCCACTTGCTACCGCATGGGCCTGCTCGGCGACGTGTCGATAGGTAAGGCTGGTTTCCTCGCCATCGCCGTGCCAAAGGACGATGTGGACCCTCTCACCATGCCTCGCCACGTGCCAGTCGAGCACCTCCGTGAGCGTCGTCGCGTCGGCCGGTGCCGGCTCGGCTTCCTCTTCGGCAATAATGTGTCGGGCAGTTGCATCCAGGGAGGGCAGCCTTTGCGCGCCTGCGAGCGCCGACAACAGATCCTTAAGCGTCTCTGCCTCGCTGAGCAGCCGCTCGGGCAATCGCACAGAGAAGGCGCGTTCGACGCGAAGGAGGAGCTCCGCACGCGATAAGCTGTCGAGCCCCCAGTCGCGATCGAGGGAACTGTTCAATCCAGCATGCAACGCGGTCCGCCGGCGCGGGTGGAGTTCATGGCTGAGGCCCTGCGCGATCTCTACCAAGGCAACGCCCGCGTCATCGCGGAACTGCTTGTTCGCCACCTCTTCCATAGATGCCTCAGTTCGCGGCGTTACGCGGTCGCCGATCGAGGGGGTGAGCTTCTCATTTTTCATGCGCGCTTATTGGCCGAAGGTCGCCATCACCGACGGGAGCTGCACAGCTCGAGCGGCACTAAGAAGCGAGTAGATTGGCACCTCAAGCGGAACTTACCCGGATTTAGGTCCGCTTGTGGCACAAAGCGGACGAGTCCGACCAGTCGCTGAGATGTCAGCTACTGACCCAAAGCGGACATGGGCAAATATCCCCGTCAGCGCTTTCCGACTGCACCAGATAGCGCATTCCGTAATATCAGTGACCTCCCCGGAGTAAGCGGATCGCGCGCGTTGGGGGTCGGATCCCTATCAAGACCCAGCG
>JAENXG010000334.1 GCA_016649675.1 Methyloceanibacter sp. | reverse complement strand
TTCACGCCCGAGATCTGGCTTGCGCTCGACGTGCTTGCCAAAGACCTGGGCACAAGCGTGCAGGCGCTCGCCGACGAGGCCTTCATCGACCTCCTGCGCAAGCACCGTCGGCCGACGTCGTTGAAGGAGGCGCTGAGGGAGAGCGCGCGGCGTTTGCCCGCCAATGACGACACGCCGCAAGGCAAGCGCGAGAGGTCGTGAGACCGGAACGGCTATGTAAAGCGCTGCTGGCGAGGTCGCCGTGCCATTAAGCAGCAACGTGGCGGCAGCGGCGGCGCATATCGATGGCGGAGCGTTGAGCCTCGTCTGGTCCCTTCCTTTCGCGGGGCTCCTCCTCTCCATCGCGCTCCTCCCGCTCCTGGCGCCGCATTTCTGGGAGCATCATTTCGGCAAGGTCGCGGCCTTCTGGGCGCTTCTCTTTCTTCTCCCTTGCGCCGTCGCCTTCGGCGTGATGACGGCTTCGACCGAATTTCTGCACGCGCTGCTGCTCGACTACTTCCCCTTCATCAATCTGCTGTTCGCGCTGTTCGTCATTGCCGGCGGCATCAGGGTCAGCGGCAATCTCGTCGGCACGCCCGCCACGAACACGGCGATCCTCGCCTTCGGCACGCTCTCCGCGAATCTGTTCGGCACCACCGGCGCCTCCATGCTGCTGATCCGCCCGCTGATCCAGGCCAACAGGCACCGCCAACACAAGGTGCAGACCTTTGTTTTCTTCATTTTCCTCGTCTGCAATATCGGCGGCTCGCTCACGCCTCTTGGGCCGCCTTTGTTCCTCGGCTACCTCAAGGGGGTGGATTTCCTTTGGCCCTTGGAGGCCATGCTGCGGCCCATGCTGTTCACGAGCGGCGTCCTGCTCGCGCTCTTCTATGTCATCGACCGACTTGCCTGGAATCGCGAGTGGGCCGAGGTCAGGGGCAAGAGCCGCATTCCGCGCCAGCTGCGCATCGAGGGGCTTCACAACGTGATCTACCTCGCGGCTGTCGCCGGCACCGTGCTCGTGAGCGGGGTATGGCAGCGAGACACCACAATCCCCATCGGGCTTGGCATCGAGATGCCGGTGAACGGCTTGGTGCGCGATAGCGTCCTGCTGGCGATGAGCTTCCTCTCCTGGAAGACGACGCCGCGGCCGATCCGCGTGGAGAACGCCTTTACCTGGGCGCCCATGCAGGAGGTGGCCATGCTGTTCGCCGCCATCTTCATCACCATGATCCCGATGCTGGCCATGCTCCGAGCCGGGAGCGAGGGCCCATTCGTTCCCCTTCTCAGCCTCGTCTCGACGCCAGACGGACACCCGGTCGATGCCGCCTATTTCTGGCTGACCGGCGGGCTATCGAGCTTTCTCGACAATGCGCCGACCTATCTCGTGTTCTTCAACCTCGCGGGCGGCGATGCGCAGCATCTGATGGGGCCGCTCGCTTCGACGCTGCTCGCCATCTCGGCGGGTGCGGTGTTCATGGGGGCCAACACCTATATCGGCAACGCCCCCAATTTCATGGTGCGGTCGATCTGCGAGGAGCGCGGCATCAAGATGCCAAGCTTCATCGGCTACATGCTGTGGTCGGGCGCGATCCTCTTGCCGCTATTCGCGGTCGTGACCTGGATCTGGTTCCTGTGAGCGCTCGGCTCCTCGGAGCTATTCCTTGAGCCGCGTCAGGATGGCCTCCAAGGCTTCGACGGTCTCGGCCTTGCCGCGCTTGTTCAAGTCGAGCAGGACCTTGAAGCCGTCCTTCTCCTCGCGGATGACGGTGCCCTCGCGGGCGAGATCGTCATACAGCCCGACCACCCTGTAGCAGCGGATGGGCTCGGCGAATCCCTTCGCCTTGATCGGGACCTGCTCCTCGGCGGCCACCTCATCCTTGACCAGAGAGTACGTCTCGTGACCGAGAAGGATGCCGTCGACCTCCGATGCGGTCTGGAGGCGCGCGGTGAGGTTCACGGCGCTGCCGATGATCGTATAGTCCATGCGATCCTGGCTGCCGAAATTGCCGACCGTGCAGTAACCCGTATTGATGCCGACCCGGAGGTGGAAAGGCTTCTCCGCCCCGAGCTCCTGCCACTCGGCCTGAAGCTCGCGCAAGCGCCGCAGCATGGCGATGGCCATGCGTACGCAAGCGCGCGCGTCCTCCTTGGCGCCCCTCGTTTCCGGGTCGCCGAAGAACACCATCATCGCGTCGCCGATATATTTGTCGATGGTGGCGCCGTGCTCGAGCGCGATGTTCGACATCTCGGTGAGGTAGCGGTTGAGGACGTTGGTGAGGTCCCTCCGATTCGAGCTTGTCGGTGGTCTCGGTGAAATTGACCACGTCGGAGAAGAAGATGGTCAGCTTCTTCCGGCTCGAGGCGATCTCGACGTTCTGCGCCCCAGTGAAGATCGAGTGGTAGATCTGGGGCGAGAGATATTTCGACAGCTTCTTGGAGGCCTCGAGCTCCTTGTTCTTGAGCGCGATGATCTCGTTGGCGCGGCGCTGCTCCTGGCCAAGCGCGTTGAGCTGCTGCTCGTTGCGGTCGCTCAGGCGCATCAGGCGGCGCGTGGTGCGGAACAGCTTCTGATAGTCCTTGAGCAGCTTCTCGAAGCGCTACCGGTCCTCGCGGTCCGCAAAGCCGCCTCCCGCGACCACCGTAGTGGTCATCGTCCACCGTATCAGTCGGTATGAGGGCGCGCCCGGAAGTGTGCGTGGCGAAAGCAATACTTTCGAGGACGCAACGCCCTGTCAATGGCAAGACTTGCCGCTGTCCCGCAAATTTCATTCCATGTGAAGCTTTAATGAACCTTTGCTCAAGGCCGACGCGAGCCCACGGACGGGCGTCGAAGGGTGAGCCGGCGATGGCCCACAGGCTGCCGCCTTCGCCAAGCGATTGAACCCGCACGCGCTCAAGCAAATGGCGCGCAAGCGGACAGCCGGGCCCGGGCGCTTGCAAAAGAAGCGCTCGCGCCCGACCGGGCCGATCCACATGGCGAAACGCCGAAGCGAAACTATCAAGCGTCGCGAGTGCCTTAGGTCGCGCTGCCCGCCTCCCGCCAGCGGGTT
>JAENXG010000440.1 GCA_016649675.1 Methyloceanibacter sp. | reverse complement strand
CCTGAAGATGATCCGATCCCTAATCCACCACGCAGCCAGTTCCCTGCGAAAGGTGGGCGTATAGCTCTCAGTCGTGATGCGGTCATGGACGATGTTGAATGCCGGGGCCGGGTGTCAGCGCGTGGCGTTTTTCGTCATGGGTGCGGGTCGCCTTGGGCATGGAGAGGCCTGTCATTCATCGCTCCTTCGGGTTGTCGGCGGCGTGATCGACGTGATCGGCGCGCATCACCGTAATGGGGGCGATGTCAGGCGCCTCGAAAGTGACTGGCGCGTTCAACCAGATCGATCATTTGGGCTGCCGCATGTATCGTGAGAGGATGTTGAGCAGCGCCTCGCCGGGGAGAGATGTAGGCTGCCATTTCACGAACCAGGTCGAGCTGCCGATCCGATGCTTCCGCGAGCAACGCGATCAACAAGTTCTCCAAGGCGATTACCCGAATGCGTAGTTGCACCAACTCGGCATTGGTCAACTCAGGGTGCTCTGGTTCCACTTTGCCCTCGATCAAGGCGTCTTGCGGACGTTCCGGAATTGCTCCGCCTTCATTGTCCCATCTCGAAAGCGCCCTCTGGCGCTGTAGTGAGTTAAAGACATCGGATTTTTCATCAGGCATCATGTAACCTTCTGGAATTCGGCGATTATAGGTCTTCGTCTGGTCCGTTGAGGGAGCGAGTTGATTGAACAGCGCGAGACGAATGCATGCAGGGCTGAGGCTCCAACTCGACGACGAGCGGTCAATATGATGGTGCACTTGAAAATGTCCAAATCCCTGATTCATGGCGCAATGGGGAGGTGGAACCGACAATGCGCCAAAACATTTTGAAACCAGCGCGATGCCAACGCAGGATGGTCTCCGGCTGAACCACCTGCACCGCACCAAGGGCGGCCATGCCCTTGCTCATGGTCGTCGTATCGTCCGCCGGTGCGCTTGTCCCCATCGTGTCCGCTGCGTCTTTGGGCATGCCGATTTGATCTCGCCGGAGTGAGGGGCGTACGCTGAGTGATACGAAGCAGACGTGCGGCGCTAGCACGTCCGCGACCCTCCGATTGCCTCTCAGAGGGTGGCGCAATGGCATTGCACCAATGTGACTTAAATCTTGCCCCCGAACCAACGACTCGGCACCACGTCCTGCGGTGTGGCAAATGCCACAGCGCCGATCCCCGCATCAAGCAATGATCCTCTTCGAGCTCAAGATGATCTTGAGCAGCCGAAACTCGGGTACGAGAATGTTCCCCCTCAGCTGCATCGCCCGCACGATTGCGCCAACTCTGAACGATGTCGAGCAGTTACCGGTAAGCGTCGGGCAGGTCGGGGTTGTGACGATCAAGGGCGTACAGCGGACCGGGGCTCATTTGCGGGACCTCGTGCCGAGCCCTCTCACGACAAAGCCCAAGAATTACGAGACGTTGCCAAACATTCCTGTTCATAATTTCTTAATGTGGCAGTCATGAAGTCTTAATGGAGCCGTCATTGCGGTTCTCATCCACTATTCCCATATATATCATACAATCGTGACATATCTAGAAGCAGAATTCACCGAAGGATACTAAAATGAAAAACTGGCTGAAACCCCAGATTACTGAGTCAGAGGCTGGCATGGAAGTGACGAGTTACCTCCCGGCCGAGTTTGACCGCGCTTAATTACAAGCGTCGATCTTACAAGTTGTACCCATGGTGGCGGCTTCCGCGAAGGCGGAGGCCGTCACGTTGCAGTGCTCGAATTGTGCGATGGCAAAAGAACCGTGGGGGACATCGTCGAGGCCCTCGCCAAGGAATATTCGGCACCGGCGGACGTGATCCGCACCGACGTGCTCGACCTGCTCCAAGGCCTGGCAGACAAGGGGTTTATCAAAGGATGAGCGCGACCGAATTGAACGGCAATGGGCATTGTCAGTCCTGTGGGTCTCCTCGCCGAGCTGACCCATCGCTGCCCGCTGCAATGCGCCTATTGCTCAAATCCGCTCGAGCTTGAGCGCGTCAACAAGGAACTCTCCACCGAGACGTGGGTCTCGGTGATGCGCCAAGCCGGGGAGATGGGCATCCTGCAGGTGCATCTCTCGGGCGGCGAGCCGACGGCGCGGAAGGACCTCGAAGACATCGTCTCGGCCGCCTCCGCAGCCGGCCTTTACACCAACCTGATCACGGCCGCGGTGACGCTCAATCGCGGACGCCTGGAAGACCTCGTCAAGCGCGGGCTCGATCACGTGCAGATCTCGTTCCAGGACGTCGACGCCGAGAATGCCGAGCGAATCGGCGCCTATCCGGGCGCCACTGCGAAGAAGCTCGACGTCGCCCGCTGGGTG
>JAENXG010000226.1 GCA_016649675.1 Methyloceanibacter sp. | reverse complement strand
TAGCGGAACGTGCTCTCATTCCTGCCTTCGTCTTCTTTTTTCAAATGCTGTATCCCTTCGCCTGGGTGAACCGCAGCGCCGCCAAGACTGCGGCTGCGGCGGGAGGGTCCATGCTGGTCGAGCGGCGCGCGCTTGCCCGGGCGGGCGGCATCGGCCAGATCCGCGGCGCACTGATCGATGATTGCGCCCTTGCGCGGCTGATGAAGAAAGAAGGACCGATTTGGCTCGGCCTGAGCAGTGAGGTCTGTAGCCTGAGGTCCTATCCCCATATTGGCCACATTCGCCGCATGATTGCCCGCTCGGCCTATGTGCAGCTCCGTTTGTCCCCGCTACTGCTTGCTGCTACCACGGTCGGCATGGCCCTGACCTATCTGGCAGCGCCGGTTCTGGCGATTTTTGCCGACTACCCGGCAAACGCTGCTGCCATTGCCGCTTGGGCCTTGATGACTTTGGCCTTTTTGCCGATCCTGCGCTTCTATCGCGTGTCTCTGTTATGGGCTGTCGCCTTACCCTTGATCGCTACGGCCTATTTGGCGTTCACGCTCGATTCGGCGTACCAGTATTGGCAGGGCAAGGGCGGATTATGGAAAGGGCGCAGTCAGGCTCTTGCAGCAAAGCGATGACCATTGCGACCAATATCGATGCGAGCAAGACGGAGCACGGCGAGAACTTTCCTGTCGCGTCGCTGCTGATTGCGCCGCGCCTGCAGGCGCCGATCTTGAGCTTCTACCGCTTCGCCCGCGCCGCCGACGATATCGCCGATCACCCGACACTTTCCGAGATCAGCAAATTCGAGGGACTGGCCGATCTTGAGAACACGCTGCTCGGCAAGTTCGACAAAGCGAAGTCAGCGCTGCCGCTGCGGCGCGTGCTAGCGGAGAATGGACTCGCCCCGACCCATCCGCTGGATCTTCTCACCGCCTTTCGCGCCGACGTAACCAAGCGCCGCTACGCGAATTGGGACGAGCTCATGCATTATTGCCGCTACTCCGCCATGCCCGTCGGACGCTTCGTTCTCGACCTGCACAACGAGGACAAGCTCACCTGGACCTTTTCCGACCCATTATGCGCTGCCTTGCAGGTGATCAATCATTTGCAGGATTGCGCCAAGGACTATCGCGCGCTCGACCGGGTCTATCTGCCGCTCGATATGATGGAAGCAAAGGGGACAGGCGTCGAAGCTTTGGCGTCGGCAGAAGCCTCGCCTGCCTTGCGCGCCTGTCTCACGTCTATTACCGCGAGGACCGCCGAACTCCTGCCCGAGGCCTCGAGGCTGCCGCTTGCCGTGCGAGACGTGCGGCTCGGTCTTGAGACGGGGGTCATCGTCAGCCTTGCGCACAAGCTGGTCGCACTTCTGATGGCTCGCGATCCTTTGAGCGAGCGCGTACACCTCACGAGGCCAGGCGCTCTGCTACAGGCGGTGCAAGGAGCCGCCACCACGCTTGCATCGCGTCTCATGCAACCCTCGGCTTTTCCGCGTCCGGGTGAGGGGTGATGAGCGGGCCGGATCGGCAAAACCCAACACAAGCCGCCGTGGCACCAGTCGCAAGGCGAAGCTCCTTCTATCTCGCCATGCGCATCCTGCCGCCCGAGCGGCGCGAAGCCATGTACCAGGTCTATGCCTTCTGCCGCGCAGTAGACGACATCGCCGACGACGACGGCTCGAGATCCGGTCGCGTCGCCATGCTCGACCGTTGGCGGACGGACATCGCACGCCTCTATGCCGGACGCGGACCCACCGAGCTTACCAAGGGGCTCGCCGCCCCGGTGCAAACCTTCGGTTTGCGGCAGGAGGATTTCCGCGCGATCATCGACGGCATGGAAACGGACGTCCGCCGCGACATCCGTGCCCCTGAATGGGAAGCGCTCGATCTTTATTGCGACCGTGTTGCCTCGGCGGTCGGCAGGCTTTCGGTAAAAATCTTCGGCATCGAGGAGGAGAAGGGGCTGCTCCTGTCGCATCACCTCGGCCGCGCCCTGCAGATGACGAATATCCTGCGCGACCTTGACCAAGACGCCAAGATGGGCCGGCTCTATCTGCCCAAGGAGGCGCTGGTGAAAGCCGGCATTACCGAAGAGGACGTCAATAAGGTCCTCGCGCACCCACTGCTCGGCCAAGCCTGCGCAGCGGTGGTTACGCGGGCGCGACGGCATTTTGCCGAAGCCTCGATGGTGATGGCGGGTTGCAACCGGCAAAGCGTGCGCTCGCCACGCATCATGGCCTCGGTCTATCGCGCCCTGTTGGAAGGGCTTGTCAATCGTGGCTGGAGCGAGCCGCGGCCGGATGTTCGCACGTCGAGGTTTCGATTTCTCTGGGCCGTCATGCGTTATGGCGTCGTGTGATGACGGGCGGAACGGTGCATATTGTGGGTGCCGGTCTCGCCGGGCTCGCGGCGGCAATGCGGCTCGTTGGATCCGGACGCGAAATCATTGTCCATGACATCGCGCGCCATGCCGGTGGCCGCTGCCGTTCCTATTTTGAGCCCGCTCTCGGACTAACCGTTGATAATGGCAATCATCTCCTGCTTTCAGCCAATGACAACGCGCTCGCCTTCTTAAGAACCATTGGCAGCGAGGAGAAACTCGCTGGGCCCAAGGAGGCCGAATTCGCCTTCGCCGACCTTGCCTCGGGTGAGTGCTGGCTGCTTCACCCGAATAATGGTCGGATCCCCTGGTGGATTTTATCGAAGTCGCGCCGCGTTCCGGGAACACGGGCCGTCGACTATTTGTCGCTGATACGCTTGCTGCATCCGAAGCGAGACCAGAGTCTAGGGAAGGTCATCGAGTGCACGGGAGCCTTGTATGAGCGGCTCTGGCGCCCCCTTTTTCTCGCCGCGCTGAATACGGACCCTCAGGAGGCTTCTGCCTTGCTGGCCGGCGCCGTTCTCCACGAGACGCTGGCGCGCGGAGGCCGCGCTTGCCGTCCATTGGTCGCCTCGGAGGGACTTGGTGCCACCTTCATCGACCCCGCGCTCGCTTATCTTGGCCGTAAAGGAACGAGGTTCTGCTTCAACCATCAGCTCCGCGGGTTGGAGGTCGCAGACGAGAAAGTCCGCGCGCTTGATTTCGGAGAGGATGTCGTAAAGCTGGCGCCAAACGATGCCGTCATTCTCGCCGTTCCGGCTTCGGTTGCCTGCCTTATCCTGCCGGGCGTTGCCACACCAACGACATTCCGCGCCATCGTCAATGCGCATTTCAAGCTTGAGCCTCCCAAAGCCTTCCCGAGAATCCTTGGCATCATTAATGGGACTCCGGAATGGCTGTTTGCCTTTCCTGACCGCCTCTCCGCGACGATTAGCGCGGCGGATCGGTGGATCGAGGCACCTCGCGAAGTGCTCGCACGCAAGGTTTGGGATGATGTCGCGAAACTGATCGGTGCGGAGGGAGATATGCCGCCATGGCACATCATCAAAGAACGCCGTGCGACGTTTGCCGCGCTTCCCGAAGAGAACGCCAAGCGACCCCCCGCGCCAACGCAGTGGCCTAATCTCTTTCTCGCCGGCGACTGGACTGCGACTGGGCTTCCGGCGACCATCGAGGGGGCCATCCGCTCCGGCAATACTGCCGCCAACTTGGTCCTGACCGCAGATTCAAGACAAAGCCGCGTTGTGAACGGCAGCGGAGGCAGGCAGCACCGACAATGAGCCGAGCTCAAGCCCACTCAGACGCTACCGTGAAGACGGATACGAGCGACAAGCTTGACGCCTCGATAGCAGCGGCGACGCGCGCGCTTTGCGCGCTGCAGCGCTCAGATGGGCATTTCCTCTTCGAGCTCGAGGCCGACGCCACGATCCCGGCCGAATACGTGCTGATGCGCCATTATCGCGGCGAGCCTGTCGACGCCGTGCTTGAGGAAAAAATCGCGCGCTATCTCCGGCGCATTCAATCCACTGATGGCGGCTGGCCACTTTTTCATGCCGGCGGGCCCGACATCAGCGCAAGCGTGAAAGCCTATTTCGCCCTGAAGATGATCGGCGATTCGGTCGGGGCGCCGCATATGACTCGGGCGCGGACGTGGATTCTCGCGCGTGGCGGAGCTGCCAACAGCAACGTCTTCACCCGTAACCTACTTGCTCTCTATGGCGCGATTCCATGGCGCGGCGTGCCGGTGATGCCGGTCGAGATCATGCTCCTGCCGCGTTGGTTTCCCTTCCATCTCGACAAGGTGTCCTATTGGGCGCGCACCGTGCTCGTGCCGCTGATGGTACTGAACGCTCTGAGGCCTCGTGCCATCAATGCGAAAAACGTCAGAATTGACGAGCTCTTCGTGACGCCGCCCTCTCAAGTGGAGGATTGGCCGAAGGGCGCGCACCAGACGAGGCCCTGGGCTGCAGTTTTTGGGGGCATCGACCGGATCCTGTATGCGACCCAACCTTATTTTCCCCAG
>JAENXG010000584.1 GCA_016649675.1 Methyloceanibacter sp. | reverse complement strand
GCAACTCAATGCCACGGTCCACAGATCCAGTGGGCCTCAGGGCACCACGGTCTCGATCACTGCATCCGCAGTGAGCGAGAGGCTGCAATGATTTCCTGAGAACGAAGGGTGAAGACAGCACCCGAATTGAAAAGGACAAGATCGAGCGCGCCATCGCGAGAGGGCCGTGTTTTGCGGCATCTCGGCAGCGGTGAGCGCCCTCAGGCCCAGCAGCGCGAGGGGCGGAACTTTGGGCTACTCTCTCGGGACCCGCAATTGCCTCAGAGCCCTCCAGGCGAGACTGAGCACGACTAGGATGGGGAGCCAGGCGTATTTCCATAGTCTCCCGCCATCCTTGGCTTCATAGCGTCTTCGGAGGACCTCCTCCGCAAATGCTTTTTTACGTGGACTGAGATCCCCTCTCGAAAGGGCGCTCTTAAGTTGCTGATTGCTTCGCTCGTCCATCAACCCCTCCTCGGAGGGATTTTAGTGACTGCGTCCGCCGAGGATAACGCCCAATAGGAAGCCCGCGCCCAAGCCAATCCCGATGGCGGTAAGCGGGTTTCGTTGGATGGCATCGCTCGTATCGTCAAGCGCATCCGTCGCCATGTCCTGAGCTCGCTGGTACTGGCGATTGGCCATGTCACCGACGCTGCTGCCCAGGTCGCTAATGCCTTCGCGGATGTCATCCACGTCTGAAGATTTCTTGGTGGGGCCGGACTTATTCGCGTGCGCCTGAGCGCCGCCACCTATGTTGCTCATCTCTCTCTCCTGTGGGGCTTTGACCGCCTAACCTAGGGGGTCGCTTAGGAAACAGAGCTGGCGCCTCTTCGTTCCGCTTCATCCGAAAGATGAGGACCTAACCTGAATCTGCTGGGTCACCGGTTCCTACGCGAGGCGGGAAGCACAACTGTTGCCCAAAAAGAAGCCCGGCGCGAAGGCCGGGCCAAGACGCTGTCGAACGTACTTGCATTACCAGGATTGCGACCCGTACCAGTCGTCAATTTCCTTACGGGCTTGATCCTTGGCTAAGCCGTAGCGCTCTTGAATCTTGCCTTCGAGCTGATCGCGCCGGCCATTGATGGCGGTGAGGTCATCGTCAGTGAGCTTGCCCCACTTCTCCTTGACCTGGCCTTTGACCTGCTTCCAATTTCCTTCAACACGGTTCCAATCCATAGGAGCCTCCATCGTTGATTTCGGGGATTTGAGGACGGGCTGCGAGAAGCGATGATCTGCTAACAGCCATCTACCAACAACTTAGTGACGCCCAAGTTCCCTCGAGCCAGCATTGAACGAATGGACTTTGCTGCGAAGGGCCGACCGCGCTCGAGACGCAAATATCGCGCTCGTATCTGTGCGCGACGACGGCATCGGGTTACCCGCAAGGTAATGGTGGGGTCGGCCGATCATGAGAAATGGATTGCCTAGCAAAATAGCCGGCATCTGCGGTTGACTGGGTACTCGCTCAGCGACACGGCAGGTCACTTCTTGCGGGGCAGCCAACGGCGTGAGAGCCGCAGGCCTTAATGGTCG
>JAENXG010000068.1 GCA_016649675.1 Methyloceanibacter sp. | reverse complement strand
ACGATCGACCCTCGGGCCCGCCTCCAGGATGGCGACCTTGACCCCGGCCTTCGACAGCTTCGCGGCGAGCAGCGCCCCGGAGATGCCCGAGCCAACAATGATCACGTCCGCTTCGATGTCGGCCATGTCGGCGCCGCCTCGTCAGCTGTGCGGCGCATCCGCCCAATAGCCGGTCGCGCCACCGCAAAAACCAGGTGGCTTGGTGAAATTGAGGGCGTTCCAGAGAAGCGCGTTGGTGAGGCCGAACGAGGCCAGGCCCGCGCTTGTGTCGTAATTGCCCGAATACCAAGCGGCGACGATATCGTCGGCCAGCGTTCCGGGACTGACCCGAGGATCAGCGGCGAGGAGGGCCAGATCTGGTCCGCGTCCCATCGAGATGAAGCCGTCGAGCAACTTGCCGGCCGTCGTCTCGGCGAGATCGGTCACGCTGGCGCCTGTCAACCTTGCCGACAAAGTGCGGAACTGATCGACAGTGATGGTCTCCCGCGCGCCAGCCGAAAGCGGAAGGCCGACGGCCACCGTTGTTGCGGCGCTCGCGCCACCCAGAATGAGGCTGCGACGGGAAATCGTCGGCATTACACGGTCCTTCACTCGAAAGCGCTCGGTCATTATGCAGCATTCGGATCGGCGGCACCAACTTCCGATAGTCAGCCAACAAGCCGCTGAGGGGTGACGGAGGGCGGCGTGTCTCGCGCGCTTTTGAGGAGGCGCAAGGGCCTCCATCCTGCTATGCAGGAGCCATCATGACGGCCGCCGAGGGACGCCGACCGGAACCGTGGGGCGAGCGCATCGTTCGCGCCGCGCGGGTATTCCTCGACCCCCGCGTTCTCATCATCCTTCTGCTCGGCTTCTCCTCGGGCCTGCCGCTGGCGCTGTCCGGCTCGACGCTGCTCTTGTGGATGAAGGATGTCGGCGTCGATCTCGGCACCATCGGCCTCTTTGCGCTGGTGGGCGTCCCCTACACGATCAAATTCCTCTGGGCGCCCATCGTCGATGCCTTCCAAGTCCCGATCCTGGGCAAGGCGCTCGGCCACCGTCGCGGCTGGCTCGTGTTCGCGCAAATCCTGCTCATGGCGGCGATCGTGCTGCTCGGCTTCCAGGACCCGCTGGTCTCGCCCTGGATGGTGGCGCTTGCCGCCGTCATCGTCGCCACCGCCTCGGCCACGCAGGACATCGTCATCGACGCCTTCCGCGTCGAATATCTGCCGACCGAGAATCAAGCGGCCGGCATGGCCTATTTCGTCGCGGCCTACCGCATCGGCATGCTGGTCTCGACGGCCGGCGCCGTAGCGCTCGTCGCCTATCTCGAATATCTCGGTGTCGACCGGAGCCTCGTCTGGGGCTACGGCTATGCCGCCATGGCCGCTCTCGTGGCGGTCGGCATGGTGGCGGCGCTGATGGCCAAGGAGCCGCGCGAGAAGGAACGCGAGGCGGAAGCCGAAGCGTCAGGCGAGCGGCAGGGCAATCCGCTGTTGCGCTTCTATCGCGCGGCCTATGCGGCCTTCGCCGACTTTCTTTCCAAGCGCGATGCGCTGCTCATTCTGCTCTTTGTCATCCTCTACAAGCTCACCGACACGTTCGCCGGCGTCATGACCGGCCCCTTCGTGCTGGCCATCGGTTTCGACAAGGCGAGCTATGCCGCGATCATCAAGGGCGTCGGTCTCATCGCCTCGCTTGCAGGCGGCTTTGCCGGTGGAGTGCTCGCCCGTGCGCTTCCGCTCAGCCGCGCGCTGCTGGTCGCCGGCATCCTGCAGGCGTTGGCGAACTTCGCCTTCTCCTGGCAGGCCTGGGTCGGGGTGAACCACGCAGCGCTCGCGCTTACCATCTCGATCGAGAACTTCACGAGCGCCATCGGCACCGTCGTGTTCATCGCCTATCTCTCGGCGCTGTGCACGAGCCCGGCGCACACGGCGACGCAGTTCGCGCTTCTCACCGCGCTCGCCTCTTTCGGCCGCACCACGCTCGCCTCGGTCACCGGCTTCGTCGCCGCGGCCACCGGCTGGGTGACCTTCTTCGCGCTGTGCGCGGCGGCGGCGATCCCCGGGCTAGCGCTCCTCTGGCTGCTCACCAAGCGCGGGGATTTCAAGGAAATCGAAGCGAAAGAGCGCGTCGCAGAAGCGAATGCGGCGTGATCCTGAGGTAATGAATGGACGAATGCTTTTCAGACGCACAAACTTTCCAGCGCATTGACGAGTGTCGCCATCAAGAAGGCCATTCGCGTTTGCCCCACAGCATGCGAGCCGCGAAGGTAGGCCGCTGGGTTGTGCTCTCTCGTCGGAAGCGATTTTCCCTCGACAAATCTCTTTTTGAATTTCCTAACTGAGTGAGTGCTTTGATGCACTAGGACGTTGCGGAGAACACCTGCATTTTCGAAGGTTTGAAGATGTTGGCGCTCGATCCGCGAAAACGGCTTACCAGAGGAGAAGAACGCCTCCGCTCTGCGGGTCGTATGTTTCTCATACGGGAACCAGTCCACGTAGCTGAGAGCGCCGTTAACAATCGCTCTCGCCGTTCGCGCGGAATTGACACTCACGAGCGCCTTTAGTGATCACTCAGGTCATTAAACGCCGTATTGGCTATTTCTTGGTTATGAATTTTTTTGACGGCAAAGTAGTCTCGTTCCGCGTCATAATCCTTCAGGCACTTTGGCTCGATAAACCCGAGCACGGTACGAAGTCTTTGTTGGCCGTCGACAACCTCTCGCAGGGGCTTTCGCGTTGAGGGATCCACGCGCTCGCGAAGGTAGATGATAGGGGCTGGCAGTCCCCGCACAACGGTGTCAAGAAAATATGAGCGTGCCCCGGGTTTCCAAACCGATCGCCGTTGAAATGGGGGATTAAGCTCTAGGGTTCCTTCCCGCTTCCAAGACAGGAAATCCGCGATTGTGTATTGCTTCCTTTTGATATCGATCTCTCGCATGCGGATTCCATTTCAACTAGGATTCGACTAGGGCGTCGTTTGCCAAAGATTTTAGATGCGTAGCCGGCTTCTGACTATCGGAATGGATGGCGGCTCAAAAGGCGTTACGGCTCAGCACGTCGCGCCAGCGGCCATTCACGCCCTCTGTGCCCCTCTCTTCCCAGAAGAAAGTTACATAGCCTTTCTTGCCTTGACGGCGGCGGCAAGCGTGCCCTCGTCGAGATAATCAAGCTCGCCGCCGATCGGTACGCCATAGGCGAGCCGCGAGACGGTGACGTTGGATCCGGCGAGCCGGTCCATCAGATAATGCGCCGTGGACTGGCCTTCGACAGTGGCGTTGAGCGCCAGCAGCACTTCTGTGACTTGGCCGCCGCGGGCCCGCTCGATGAGCTTGGCGATGGAGAGATCGTCGGGGCCGACCCCATCGAGCGGCGACAGCGTGCCGCCGAGCACATGATAAAGCCCGTTGATCACGCCGGCACGCTCGAGCGCCCAGAGGTCACCAACCTCCTCCACCACGCAGATCATCGACCGGTCGCGCGCGGGATCGCGGCACAGCGTGCAGGGCGATGCCGTGTCGATATTGCCGCAAACCTCGCAGGTGAGGATGGTGTCGCGGGTCTCGGCGAGCGCTGCCGCGAGCGGCCCGAGCAGCTGCTCCTTCTTCTTGACCAGCGCCAGAGCCGCGCGCCTCGCCGAGCGAGGCCCAAGCCCCGGGAGCCGCGCCAGCAGCTGGATCAGCCGCTCGATCTCAGGCCCTGCCGCGACGCGTGCCATTACTGGGCTTGCCCCTGTTGGTGAGACCTCTCCCCACACACTGCGTCATGCCCGGCCTTGTGCCGGGCATCCACGATTTTGACCTCGTTCTGAGGTGAAGACGTGGAGGGCCGGGTCAAGCCCGGCCATGACGATGTGGGGATGAGCACGCGAAACCTAACCAGCATCAAAACAGCTTCAGGCCGGGAGGGAGCGGCAGACCGCCGGTCAGGCTCTTCATCTTCTCTTTCATCGCCTCCTCGACCTTGGCCTTGGCGTCGTTATGGGCGGCGACGAGAAGGTCCTCGAGGATCTCGGCCTCCTCAGGCTTGAGCAGAGACGGGTCGATCTTGACGCCCGCCATGTCCCCCTTGCCGTTCAGCGTCACCACCACCATACCGCCGCCTGAGCGGCCCTCCAGTACGGTGCGCTCCATCTCGGCCTGCATCTCGGCCATGCGGCCTTGCAGCTCCTGCGCCTGCTTCATCATCTGCGCAAAGTTCTTCATCTAATTCGTCCCGTCCTCTTTGAGCTCTTCCGCCTCTTCGGCCCCACCTTCATTGCCCGCTTGCTCCGCAGTCGGCCGCACCGCCGCGATGCGGGCGCCGGGGAAATGCTGCAGCACCTCCTTGACCTTGGGATGCTCGCGGATCGCTTCGATCTCGCGGGCGTCCCTCTCGCGGCGCTGGGTGCCGAGCGGCAGGGCGCCCGCCTCGTCGCTCACGGCCACGATCCACACCCGGCCGGTCCATGCTTTCAGCTTCTTCATCAGCTCCTGGCCAAGCTCGCGGGGCGCCGTGGGCAGCGGATTGATCTCGATCATGCCCGGCTTGAATTGCACGAGCCGCACCTGCTCGAGAAGCGCGTTCTTGAGCTTCAGGTCGCGCTTCGCCGCGGCGAGCGCAATGACGTCCTCGAAGCTTTTCAGCTCAGGCGCCGGCGCGGCCGGCTCAGGCGGAGCAGCTTCTACGGGAGCAGATGCCTCAACCGGCGCGGCTTCGTCATGGGCAGGCTTGGGCGGGGGTTTCAGCGTAGTGCCGGCTTGAGGCGCAGGGGCCGCGCCAGCTCCCGCGCCATCGCGCACGCGGCGTGTAAGCTCGGCGGGCGACGGCAGGTCTGCGGCATAAGCAAGCCGCACCAGCACCATGTCGGCGGCGGCGAGCGGGCGCGGGCTCGTGCGCACTTCCTCATAGCCCTTGAGCAGCATCTGCCAAGCCCGTGCCAGCGCCGGCATCTTCAGGCGCGCCGCAAGATCGGCGGCACGCGCCTTCTCGGCCTCACTGGCGGCGGGGTCGGCGCTGTTGGCGCCGGCGGCCTTTACCAGCGTCACCGCATGCACGGCATCGGCGAGATCGGCCATGATTTGGCCGGGCTCGGCGCCATCGCGGTTAAGCGCGGCAAGCTGCCCCAGCGCACCGCCGGCATCGCCCGACAGCACGGTCTCCAGCAGATCGAAGATGCGGGTGCGGTCGGCGAGGCCGAGCAGCCCGCGCACGGCCTCTTGCTCCACCTTGCCGGCGCCGAAAGCGATGGCGCGGTCGAGGATCGAGAGCGCATCGCGCACCGAGCCCTCGGAAGCGCGGGCGATGAGCGCAAGCGCCGGGCGCTCGGCGCTCGCCCCTTCTTCCGCAACCACCCGCACGAGATGCTCGGTGAGCTCTCCGCTCTCGATGCGCTTCAGGTCGAAGCGCTGGCAGCGCGACAAGACCGTCACCGGCACTTTCCGCACCTCGGTCGTGGCGAAGATGAACTTCACATGCTCGGGCGGCTCTTCCAGCGTCTTGAGCAGGCCGTTGAAGGCCTGCTTCGACAGCATGTGCACTTCGTCGATGATGTAGACCTTGTAGCGGGCGGTGTTCGGCTTGTAGTGGGCGCTGTCGATCAGCTCGCGGATGTCGTCGATGCCGGTGTGAGAGGCCGCGTCCATCTCGACCACGTCGAGATGCCGGCTCTCGAGGATGGCGCGGCAATGGACGCCTTCTTGCCCCATGTCGATTGTGGGGCCGCTCGCGCCCGGGCCCTCATAGTTGAGCGCTCGCGCGATGAGCCGCGCGGTCGTGGTCTTGCCGACGCCGCGCACCCCCGTCAGCATATAGGCCTGCGCGATGCGCCCCGAGGCGAACGCGTTCTTGAGCGTCCGCACCATGGCGTCCTGGCCGATGAGCTCGGGGAAGATTTTCGGCCGGTATTTGCGGGCAAGTGCTGCGTGGCTTTGCGGCGCCGCTGGCGGAGACGAAGCAGAGGCTTCCGCCTTGCCCTTGGAGGGGCGATGCGGCGCATTCTTCTCTCGGTCTTCGACTTCAGCCATGCACGGATAGGACTCTCAACCCAAAGGCTTGGCTTCAAACGGTGGCGACGGCAGAGGCGCCGTGACCCACTATAACGCTTGAGGCAGGTGGGAGGCTGGACGAGCAACCCGCGATGCTCTCGTTAGGGCTGCTTCCTTCCGGACCTGACCCGGTTGGCGAGGGACGCGCCTGCCGCCAACCTCCCTTCGGGAGTATATCGGGGATCGCGGCCCCTGTGGCAACCCGCTGAGAGCTCCTAGTCTCAGTCCTACGATGCCTTGAGGCCGGTGCGGAAGGGACTCGCGGGGTAGGTGCCGAGCACCGTCACCTCACTCGAGAAGAAATGAAGCTCCTCCATGGCCAGCTTGACCGGCCGCTCGTCGGGATGGCCTTCGATATCGGCGTAGAACATGGTGGCGTTGAACGAGCCCTCGAGCTGGTAGGACTCGAGCTTCGTCATGTTGACGCCGTTGGTGGCGAAACCACCGAGCGCCTTGTAGAGCGCGGCCGGGACGTTACGCACGCGAAAGACGAAACTCGTGACGACCGGACCCTCACTCGCGCGCACACGCCCGGGCTTGGCGGCGAGCACCACGAAGCGGGTGGTGTTGTGCTCGGCGTCCTCGATATCGGCGCGTGCCACTTTCAGCCCATAGATCTCGGCGGCAAGCCTCGACGCGATCACCGCCCATGAGCGGTCGCCCCCTTCGCGCAAATGGCGCGCGGCCCCTGCCGTGTCAGCCTCCACTACCGGCGCGAGCTTCAGCGCGCTTATGGCCTTGCGGCATTGGCCGAGCGCCATGATGTGGCTATGCACCGTCTTCAGCTCGGACAGCTTGACTCCGGGCAGGGTCAGCAACTGATGCCGCACCCGCTCGAAATGCTCGGCGACGATATGGAGGCCCGAATCCGGCAAGAGATGATGAATGTCGGCGACGCGGCCCGCGACGGAATTCTCGATGGGGATCATGGCGAGCTTGGCCTTGCCGCTCTTAACAGCGGCGAGCGCGTCCTCGAAGGTCGGGCAGGGCAGTGCCTCCATGGAAGGATAGGCGTCGCGCGCGGCCAGATGCGAATTGGCGCCGGGCTCGCCTTGGAAGGCGATTCTGTTTGAACGCGATCTGGCCATGGTCTCGGGAAGGCGGGCGGAAATCAGCGGCGGGATTGAACAAGCTCACGCGCCCGCGCAAGGTCGGCCGGAGTATCGACACCAAGCGGGACAGTGTCAACGAGCCCGACATGGATGCGGAAGCCGGCTTCGAGCGCGCGGAGCTGCTCGAGCCTCTCCCTCACTTCGAGCGGCGACGGCGGCAAGGACACGAAACGCTCAAGCGCCGCGCGGGAATAAGCGTAGATGCCGATATGGTGGTAGAGCGGGCCGTCGCCGTAAGGGGCCGTGGCCCTGGTGAAATAGAGCGCGCGCAGTGTCGAGCCCGTTGCAAGCGGGGTGCCCACGACCTTCACCACATTCGGATCGGTGCGCTCCTCCTCACGCGTGATCGTGGCGGCGATCGTGCCGATATCGGCCTCACCTTCGCCCAGAGCCGCAAGGCAGGCCCGCACAAGCGCAGGATCGAGCGTCGGCAGGTCGCCTTGCAGATTAACCACGGTCGCAAGCCTTCCGCCCGGATCGCGCCTCATGACCGCCTCGAACACCCGGTCGGAACCGCTGGCGTGGTCGGGGCTGGTCATCAAAGCCTCGCCGCCTACGGCCAAAATCGCGTCCCGCACGGCTTCGGCGTCGGTCGCGACCACCACCGGGCCGCAATCGGCCTCGACCGCGCGGCGCCAGACATGAACGATCATCGGCTCGCCCCCGATATCGGCAAGCGGCTTGTTGGGAAGCCTTGTCGCTTTGAGTCTCGCCGGAATGACGATCAGGGAACTGGACATAGGTCAGTCAGTTAGCACGGGAAATTTTCCTAGGCGACAGTCGGGCGCACGGCAATTGTGTGAGTTGCAACAAGCGTATACGCCCTATAGTCTCGCGCCGCGTCGCAAGAGCTACGCAAGTAGCCCGTTCGGGGGGACATCGGACCATGAACTCTTATCGCTTCAATCAGATCGCCATGGCAGTGCTCGGTGCATTGCTGCTTTTCTTCGGTGCCAAGACCATCATCCACATTGCCTTCGAAGAGCACGAGGAGGCCCCCGGCTACGATGTTGCCGGAACGGAAACCGGCAACAAGCCTGGCGAGCAGAAGCCTGGCGGAGGCGGGGGCGACACGCTTCCCGCTCTGCTGGCCGCGGCGGACGCCAAGCATGGCGCCGACGTCTCCAAGAAATGCGGCATCTGCCACAACTTTGAAAAGGGCGGACCGAACATGATCGGCCCGAACCTTTATGGCGTGCTCGGCCGCAAGATCGCGTCGCATGAAGGCTATGAATATTCAGACGCGCTGAAGGCGAAAGAGGGCAACTGGGACTACGAGATGATCAACGCCATGATCACCAACCCGGCCGAGTACGTCCCGGGGACCAAGATGGCGCTGTTCCCCGGCCTTCCCGATGCCAAGGAGCGCGCCGACATACTCGTGTTCCTGAGAACCAAGAACGACAACCCGCCGCCGCTGCCTGAAGCCCCTGCCGGGGGCGGGTCGGCATCGGGGGGTGAGCCCGCGAAATCCGGCGGCGGCGAGCCGGCAAAGCCGGGCGGTGGGACGGCCGCAGGCGGCGGCGGATCGGAGATCGCGGTGCTGCTCGCATCGGCCGATCCGAAACAGGGTGAAGCCGACGCGGCGCTATGCAAAGTGTGCCACACCTTCGACAAGGGCGGAGCCGCCGTGGTGGGACCTAACCTTTACGGCGTCGTCGGGCGGAAGATCGCTTCGGTCGAGGGGTTCAACTACACGGCGGGGCTCAAGGCCCATGAAGGCGAGTGGACCTACGAGCTACTCGACACCTGGATCACCAACCCTCAAGCCTTCGCGCCAGGGACGATGATGGCGTTCCCTGGCGAGGCGAGTGCCAAGAAGCGCGCCGACATTATCGCGTTCCTCCGCAGCAAGAGCGACAACCCGCCGCCGCTGCCGGGAGGCGCGTCATCTGGTGGAACGCCGGACAAGGCCAAGGGAGCGGAAACTCCGCCTGCAGCAGCACCCGAGGCAGCAACGCCTCCGGCTGAGACGCCTGCTCCGCCGCCCCAATAGTCGAGGGGCGCGAAGGATGGGCTGATGCTGCCTCCCCTCGCGGGGAGGCAGCATAAGAGCGCGCGCAAAGGGGGGATGAACTGTTCCCCCTCGCCGCTTGCGAGGGGATAGGCACGTGGCCGAGCCACCCCGCTCCCGCCCGGATTTTGCCAGAAAATCCAGGCTAATCGCCGCCACCATGGCCGATAATTCATTTGGCGGGCGAAGCTCCCATGTTAAGACCCTCATCGCTTTCGAGGCGCCCCCGCGAGGCTTTGGACGTCGCGAGCGTGCTCCCGCCGCAAACGAACCCGCCAAAGCAGGCCCTAACCCCCACAGCGCTGGCAGAGCCATGACCCTTTCCCGTCTCCTCGTTGCTCTCCTCCTCACCTGCCTCATCCCCGCATCGAGCCTCGCCGAGGACACGCCCGTCCACCACCACGCGTTCTCGCTCATCGGGGAGCCGAGATACCCCGCCGACTTCGCCCATTTCGACTATGTGAATCCCGACGCGCCGAAGGGCGGGCTCGTGCGCATGTCCGATATCGGCAGTTTCGACAGCCTCAACCCCGTGCTTTACAAGGGCGAGACGGCGGGAGGGCTCGGGCTCGTGGTCGAGAGCCTGATGGGCGACAGCCTCGATGAGTCCTCGACCTCCTACGGCCTGATCGCCGAATGGGCGGCCTATCCCGCCGACTATTCCTCGGTCACCTTCCATCTCCGCAAAGAGGCGCGCTGGCACGACGGCACCCCGATCACGCCGGAGGACGTCATCTACAGCCTGGAGGTGAACAAGGCCGCGAATCCGCGCATGGGGCTCTATTACAAGAACGTCTCGCGCGCCGAGGCGACCGGCGACAACGAGGTCACCTTCTATTTCGACGTGAAGAACAATCGCGAGCTTCCCATGATCATGGGTCAGCTCACCGTGCTCCCCAAGCATTATTGGACCGGGAAAGACGCCAGCGGCGTCCAACGCGATCCGATGAAGACGACGCTCGAACCGCCGCTCGGCTCAGGCCCTTACCGCATCAAGCAGGTCACACCGGGACGCTCGATCGCTTACGAGCGCGTGGCCGACTATTGGGGCAAGGACCTGCCCGTGAACAAAGGACAGTGGAATTACGACGAGGTCCGCTTCGACTATTACCGCGACGAGACGGTCGCCTTCGAGAGCTTCAAGGCCGGCAATCTCGACTATTGGCAGGAGGCGAGCGCCAAGAACTGGGCGACCGCTTACGACTTTAGCGCCGTGCGCGACGGCTTCATCAAGCGGCAGGAGGTCGCGATCAAGCGCACGCAGCCGATGCAGTGCTTCGTCCTCAATTTGCGGCGTTCGCAATT